>CAYRPP010000078.1:0-7517 GCA_964426115.1 uncultured Lentisphaerales bacterium
AGTCGGTGGCGGCCGGCGAATTGACGCCGACCGCATAGAGACTGCCGAAGAATCCACTCAGGATCAGCGGCGTCAGCCCCCGCCGCATGGCATGCGGTTCGCGGAGTGTCTCGCGATCCGATGTGGAAACAGTGTCTGTGGCGTTCATAGGGCCCGCGCCGGCTCTCCGTGGCCTGTAGGTCAGCCGGGCGGCAAAGTACGGGAAAAGGGGTGTAGAATGACAGAATCGCCGCGGTAAGGCAAGGGATCGGTTGCATTGAACCCCGTCCTGCGGTATTGTTCTGGCATGTCGTTGAACGCAAGGCTCGAACGCCTCTACGCCCGGCACCGCTTCGGCATGCGCCCGGGGCTCGAACGCATGCAGGCGCTGATGGAGCGCCTCGGCCATTCCGAGCGCGAACTGCTGTCTATTCATGTCGCGGGAACCAATGGCAAGGGCTCGGTGGTGGCCCTCGCGGCCGGCATGCTCCAGGCCTGCGGACTCGGTCGCGTGGGGCGCTACACCTCGCCCCACCTGCTCTGCTTTAACGAGCGCATCTGCATTGACGGCCAGCCGGTGGAGGACGCGCGTCTGGCCCCCGTGCTCGAAGCCGTGGAGCAGGCCGCGCTGGCGCTCGACGCTGCCGGGAACCTGGGCGAGACGACCTTCTTCGAGTGCGCCACGGCGGCGGCCTTCCAGCTCTTCCGCGCGGAGGGCGTGCGCCTGGCGGTCATCGAGACCGGACTCGGCGGACGCCTCGACGCCACCAACGTGCTGCTGCCGGCGGTCGCCGTCATCACGCGCATCGGTCTCGAACACTGCGAGCACCTGGGGCATACGCTGGAGGCGATCGCCGGCGAGAAGGCCGGCATCATCAAGGCCGGCCGGCCGGTCGTCGTCGGCCCCAATCCGGACGAGGCGCTCGCGGCCATCGCGGAGGTGGCGCGGCAACGGGGCGCCGCGCTGGTGCGTGCCGACGAAGCGGTTACGGTGAGCCTGGGCCGGCAGCAGGGTTTCGATGGACTGGAGGCGCGCGTCTCCACCGCGCAGCGCGAGGTGGGACGCATCCGGCTGCAACTGGCGGGGCGTTTCCAGGCGGAAAACCTCTGTACGGCGGTCGCGGCGATCGAGACCTTCGGCCAGGCCACGGGGCTGCCCATTCCCGAGGTGGCCCTACGCGAGGGCGCGGCGACGGTGGTTTGGCCGGGCCGCTTCCAGATCGTGAAGCGCGATCCGGTGGTCGTCGTCGACGGGGCGCACAATCCGGATGCGGCGCGCCACCTCAGGGAGGCGCTGCGGCAGACACGCTTCAAGGGCCCGGTGGCGCTCGTGGCGGGCTTCTGCGACGACAAGGACGTGGCCGGCTGCCTGCGCATCCTCGCGGGCGGCGTCCGCCGGGCCTGGGCCGTGCCGACCCCCTCGGCACGCTCGCTGCCGGCCGCGGCCACGGCCGAGCACATGCGCAGGGCGGGCATCGATGCCGCCGCCGCGCCCGCGATGGAGCCGGCGCTGGCCGAAGCGGAAGACTGGGCCGCGGCGGGGCAGGGTATGGTCGTCGTCTGCGGGTCGCTCTTCCTGGCCGGAGCCGCCCTGCGGCACTACAGGGCCTTTCCCTGGTCCGTGCCGCGGACGCAGGATGCCAACGAGCAGTTGAAGACCTGACGGGAGTGGAATGGAAACGAGGGGACAGATCGAGACCCTGGCGCGCGGCGCCTGTCTGATGGATGGCCAGATTCTGCTCTGCCGCAACCGCAAGGCCGGCAATGTCTACCTGCCGGGCGGACACATCGAGTTTGGCGAGACCGGGGCGGAGGCGCTGGCGCGCGAAATCCGCGAGGAGATGGGCTGCCTTTCGCGCGTCGCCGGGTTCCTCGGATGCGCCGAACATTTCTTTCGGCAGAAGGGGCGGCCGCACGCGGAGATCAACCTGGTCTATGTCCTGAAAGTCGCGGGCATCGCTCCGGCGGATCCGCCCCCCTGCCGCGAGTCGTGGATCGAGTTCTTCTGGCATCCGCTCGCGCGGCTCGGCGGCTCGCGCCTGGAACCCGCTGCGCTGCGGCGCCTGCTGCCACGCTGGCTGGCCGTCGCGCCGTCAGGCAACCTCGCCACCACGCGCACACGGTGCCTTCCATGAGCCCGGCACGCGAACCATTCGAGCTTCTCTTCCTCGGTACTGGCACCTCCACGGGCGTGCCGATGATCGGCTGCGAATGTCCCGTGTGCACCTCCGCGGATCCGCGCAACCGGCGCCTGCGTTCGAGCCTCTACCTGCGCCTGGGCGGTGTCGCCCTACTGGTCGATACCGCGACCGACCTCCGCGAACAGGCCATTGAACACCGGATCCGCCAGGTGGACGCCGTGCTTTTCACCCATGCGCATGCCGACCACGTCTTCGGTCTCGACGACCTGCGGCGCTTCAACACGCTGCAGGAGAACCAGGCGATCCCGGCCTACGCGGTGCCGGAGGCCGCGGCGGAGATCCGGCGGGTCTTCGCCTACCTCTTCCGCCCCTGCCAGGCCGGTCTCTACCGCGCCCGGATCGATCTCCGCGAGGTCAATGCGCCTTTCCGTGTGGCGGCGCTGGGCCGCACGCCGGGACCGGACGCCCCGCTCATTACCCCGGTGGATGTCGACCATGGCGACGGCCGCACCATCGGCTACCGTCTCGATTTCGGCGGGCGCAGCCTGGGCTATGCCCCCGACTGCGTCACGCTGCCGGACGTGGCCGCCGCCGCGTTCCGCGGAGTCGACGTCATGATCATCGATGCCCTGCGCTACCGTCCGCACCAGACGCACATGCATGTCGAGGCAAGCCTGAAGGCCATCGGGCGCATCGCCCCGGCGCGCGCCTTCCTGACGCACATCTGCCACGAAATCGATCAAGCCACACTCGCCGCGGAACTGCCGGACCATGTGGCGCCTGCCTACGACGGATTGCGCATCTTGCTTTGACGTCGTTCGCGCAGACGCTGGAGGCACGACTGCGCCAGTAGGGGCAGCATCAGGCTCCAGAAGAGAAAGCCCAGCGGATCCTGCAGCGGGCGGCCGGCGGGCGATCCGGGCACGGCCCAGCGCAGCAGCGCCAGCGTGCCCATCCAGAGACGCAGCAGATCGAAGGCCGGGGAGACAGACGGCCGGTCGACGACGGTTACGCGCCGGAAAGGGTGCCAGGCGCCGCCGGCGGCCAGGCGCGAGAGCGGCGGCACGAGCAGGGCGATGGCCCCCACGAGGCCGGCGCGCCAGTCCCAGACCAGCAGCAGCGCCGGCACGGCCAGCGTCAGCAGAAGACCTTGGGTTGCCGGGTCTTGTGCGCATTGGAAAATTGCCAGCGGCGGGTGGCTATCGTCCGTCGCCAGCCGCGCGATCCTCAAAGTGACCGGCTGGTCGCCGACCTCGACCGGCAACGGCAGACGCGGCCGCAGCGGGCAGGGGAGATGGGCATCATGCGGGCGCGGGCCGGCGGGTTCGCCAATGCGCAGTGTCCGGCTCTGCGGCAGGAGATCGATCCGGTAGGGGCGCGGTCGGCCTTCGGGATGAAAGAAGGGGGCGAGGCGCATGATCTGCGGCGCGCCGGTCGCCCCGGCCTCCAGGCAGAGCGTGGACACGCCGCGCGCCAGTTGCGGCCAGTCGGGCGCGAGGGGATCCGGCACGAACTGCGCGCCGGGAGGATGGGGGAGGGCGCGGACTAACCGGTCGGCGAGGCGCGGGAGCAGCAGGATCAGGGGTACGAGCGGCAGCCAGCGGGAGGCGCCGGGAACCAGGGCGGCGCAGGCCATCGCCACCAGCAGGTCGGCCCAGAGCGACAGCGCCTCGCGCGCCGGCCGACTCCATTGCAGCACCGCGGCGCGGACGGCTGCCCGGATCGTGTTGCCGGGCGGGCCCATCATTGCCCTTTCGCCAGAGCGAGCATGAGACCGGAGCGCCAATCGAGGTTTCCACGCTTCATTTCCGCGAAGAAAGCGGTGTAATCCTCGGGGGAAAGAAAATGGAAATGGTAGCGCCACGGTTCGCCCGCGGCTTCCAGGCGACTGTTCAAGACGGTGAAATGCCGCAGGCCGTCGCGGCACTTGGCCTTGTTGCGGTTGGAGTCGTCCTTGTCATCCTTGATCTCGACAACCAGAATATCGTGGGCGCCGGCCATTTTCAGGAAGAAGTCGGGATTGAACTGCTCGTTGGCCGTGTGCGTTCTTCCCGCTTTCGCGGGTTTGTAGGAATAGGGAAAGGCGTAGCCTCCGGTGTTCGGCATCTTCACGATGGAGTCGAGCATCGCCGTGTTCTCGAACAGCAAGCCCGAAAAATCGCGTTCCGGACCGTGGCTCGCATAATGGACATTCCAGGGCGACTTGAACCTGTCGGCAGGAATGGTCTTGATCCGCGTGGCGATGGCTTTCGCTTGCTCGGCTGCTTCTTCGCGGAATTCAGCATATTGCCTGACATACCTCTGATACTGCTCCCACAGGTGCGCGTCATTCCCGCTAAACGGGGTCGGATCGTCGTTCGCGGCCCAAACCGCGCCGTGTTCGCGCAGGCTGTTTTCCGAAAACGACTGACCGCTGATCTTGGACAAGTCAATGGCATACAGGTCGTCGGGCGTCTGGCTGAGCCGCGGGCTCGCCTTGCCCAGTTCGCGGAAGAGCGGCGCGAAACCGTACTGGAGAAGCAACAGGTTCTCCTTGCTCAGGAAGGTCTCGTCGTATTTTCCGTCGCGCAGGGATTGAACGATCAGCTCGCGAATCCGCTTCATGGGCCAGGCCGCCGCCAGGCCCGGATCTCTTTCGCGAAGGTAGAGCCGTATGATCTTGACGGCGTCCGCCAACTCGTAGAGGTCGCGGTGCTCGATCTCCACGGCCAGCGTGCCGGATTCGGAGAATGTGGAATGCTCCGTGGTCGTCCGGTTTTGCGGCTTGAAAACGATTTCGGGTTCGCGCGCCTTCTCGCGCTTGGTCTCGACGGTGGTCTGGACGCGCTTGTAGTTGAGGTTGTAGAGAGGGAAGGTGAATTGGCTGCGGCGCGGATCGTAGCCCCATGAAAGCGTGTTTTCGACCTCGAGCACCTCTTTCAGAAGGTTGCCGATCTCCGGGAACCATCTCTCATGGTTGTTGACCTTGACAAGCGGCTGTTTCGGCAGGCCGGGCGGAACCCGCAGGCCGCGGCCGAGCACCTGGGCGATGAGCAGCTTGGAGTTGAAGGCGCGGGATTCGTGCGGAACGATCTGGAAGACATTTTTCACGTCCCAGCCTTCGGAGAGCATGGCGACGGAGACGATCCATTCGACCGGATTGGCGGGATCGTCGACCTGTTTCAGCGCGGCGAGGTTCTCGACCCGGCGTTTCTCGGGGGAGTCTTTGTCGTTGCGCTTGCCATAGACGGCCTCCACGCGCCGCTTGGCATCGGCGGCGGAGGGTACGCCGGAGGTGACCCAAATGGCGCGGGTCTCGGCCTCTTCAACCGTGATCTTTTCCTTGGACACAAGAAAATCAACGAGCTCGCGCCAGACCTCCACGCAGCGGGCGATGTCCTGCGTGACGATGATCGTCAGGGGCTTGAGGAACGCGCCGTACTCCTTGCGGTTATTCCGGTGGATCGCGTAGGTCTTTTGCCAGTCGTGCTCGGTATAGGTGTCCTCGACCTTGTAGTCGGGTTTCTTGATGACCTTGTCGGCAATGGCCTGTTTCAGACCGTAGCGGAAGACCACGTCCGGGAAGTAGGTGTCCGCCACGTAGGGCGTACCGGTGACGTTGACAATCATGCGGAAACCGAAGTCGCTGTCCAGCAGGAACTTCATCCACTCCTTGAGCGCCTTGTCGGGCGCGTTGAAGAGATGGTGCGCCTCGTCGTTCAGCACCAGCGTGCGGGCGCCGCAGCCCCGGAGGCTGTCGCGGATGGAAGAGCCGGTGTTCTCATAGACGGCGTGGATGTTCTCCACGCAGATGTCGCCCGCGCGGATCGTCTCGTCGCCGCGCCGGATGCAGGGGATCGAGACAACCGCCCCCAGCTCACGCATGATGGCGGCCAGTTCGCCGTTGCCCGCCAACGCCGTGAACTTTTCAAGTAGCCCCTCCTCAATGGTGACGGAGGGACAGAGGACCAGCACACGGTCGGCCAGCCCTTCCGCCAGCGCGATGGCGGCGAGCGCGTACATGACGAAGCTCTTGCCGGTGCCGGTGGCCAGGTCGAGCGACACGGCCTTGCGGTCGCGCAGCGGCATCAGGGAGAGGAAGGCGTCGACCCCGCCCTCGTGACGCTGCCGGACGGGCTCGCGGTTGTTCCAGTTCTCGCGCGCCAGGCGCTCGAGGTCGGGATAGGCGGGTGAGACGAGAAAACGAAGCGCCGCGCGGACGGCATCGCGCTGGAAGGCGTAGCGGTCGGCGCTGAGCAGATTCAGAAACGCGTCGTACTTGTGGACCAACTCTTCGACGGACTCGCCGGCGTCGGCCACCTTCAAAACCTGATCATCGATCCGGAATTGAATGCTCATGACGGTTTCCGCTCTGTATGCTTCGGTACGTTCGGCTCTTTCCTGGCCGAACGGCTAAGCGGGGTCGCTGCCGGCTTCCGGACAACTTTCCCCGTAGGCGTTTTAGCTGGTTTGCGTCCGTAGGCGACGGAGTCTTCTCGCACAACCTTCCCGCCGAGCCACACTTCCGATTCGGCCAAGTCCAATTCGTCGTTCCAGACTACAGCATACCCGTGCGGATCGGCACGTGCCTTGTCAAACAGTGCGTCATCGTCCCGTAACGGCGCGAACAGGGGATCTTGAAGCAGCTTACCGCAATCGTAAAGCTTGGTCACGCCGTTGTGAAAACGCACCAACAACTGCCGTCCTGGCCGCGCCTCAACCTCTTGAATCTTTGGGTGTTCCTCCAGGTTGCGCTTGCTGTCCAGATACAATGTATCCGGGCAGATGTCCTGTCCGTTTGGCCAGACCACGGTGCCGTATGCGGCTGCGGCTTTACGGAAATACCGCATGTCAGCCAGGTCGCGAAAAATGCCGAAACCGAGCAGCGGTGTGCAGTCGTAGATTCCGGTATCTCCGTTGGTAAACGTTAGCCTAAGCCGATGGCCAGCCAGGGCGACAACTATTTTGACTCTCGGGTTCATGCCTTCACTCACTTCAAGGGCTCGATCGGAAACGGAAGCGAGCCAGCCACTGCCAGGCTCCAGTCGGCAAGCAATTCCTCGCGGTGGATCTCAATCCATGCCACGACTAGACGCTTTTTTGCGGTCGGCAGCGTGCCTTCAATCATCTTGCCGTCCGGTATTGAGAACACAGCTTCAACTTCCTGATATCGCACATGCAAATGCGGCCGCTTGTGCCGCCGGTTGTCTTGAAAATGAAGCAGCACGATGATGCCGTAAAACATGCTGATTACGGGCATTTCAGTGCCTCCTTCTGTCTGTTCGAAAGTCGCCTTTTCCGAGCAGCAGCGCCTTTTCGTTGCCGTAGCGGTCGCACAGGATCGCCATCATGCGCTCGCCGGGGAAATCCTGCTCCGAAAGACGGATTTCAAGACTCGCTGCCTTGTCGAGTCCGCCT
>CAYRPP010000079.1:0-1115 GCA_964426115.1 uncultured Lentisphaerales bacterium
CCAAGGCGACCGCGGCGGTGCTGACGGCCTTGAAGCGCCGGGAGCCCCGCATCGTGGAAATTCCTTCGCGGCGCACCGTGGGAAAACGGGCCCAAGCGTCCTGATTGGTGGATCAACAAGGACAATACCATCTCCTACAAGAACAAGCCGGTTTTCCCGCTTCTGATGACGCACGTCACGACCAACGACTTCGAGTTCGTCGCCTCGCTCGGCTTCACAATGATCGGACTCACCGCGCCGAAAGGTGTTTCGCTCGACCCGTATTTCGCGCGCGCCGCAGAACTCGGCATCACACTTCTCGCGCCGGACGACAAGGACGGACGCCAGGGCGAGGGTTTCATCGCCGCGTTCGACGAACCGTGGGGCTTCTCTTTCGACGGCTGCAAAGAGATTTACCGCAACCTCCGCGCCGCGCGCTCGCGCCCCGCCGAACTGCCTGTTTACGGTGTTCAGAACAATGCGCAGCGCAACCGCGAAATGGCGCAAATGGGCGACATCATCGGCATAGATCCTTATTGCGGCGGACGCTCTCCGCTCCGTTTCGTCTATGACAAAACCTATATGGCGCTTCGCGACTGCGGCGGGCTCAAGCCTGTCTTCACGTACGTCGACAGCTACGGCACCGCGGCGCAGCGACCAATCTACGACGAACTCCGCACGAAGGTCTATCTGGCGGTCATTGGCGGCGCCTCCGCCGTCGGATTCTACGCCTGGGACGAGGGCGACGCGAAAGGCGCGACCAACACTCGCAACATGCCGGAACAGATCGAGATATTCCGCCTTCTTCTCGCCGAGCTCAAGGAGTTCACGCCCGTTCTAGCCACGCCCAATCTCGCGGACAAACCTGCATTTGAGCCCACCGCTCCGCGCGGTTTCTTCGGCTGTGCCAAGAAACACGGCGACAAGTCGTATCTCATCCTTTCATCCGACCTCTTCGCTATCGATACGCGTAAAGGTGTTTTCAAGTCCGCCGCCGGCAAAACTGCTAAACTTTTGTACGGCCCAAAATTCGAAGGAGCCGCCGCCGAGCTCGTCTTCGACGCCGAAGGAGCCGCCGCCATCACTCTCCCACCGTTAGGAACTGCGGTGTACGAGTTCTAGAAGCGAGGTTGGCC
>CAYRPP010000079.1:1215-7477 GCA_964426115.1 uncultured Lentisphaerales bacterium
GGCCTGAAACTCGTCCCAGAACTGCTCCTCAACGACGAGGATCTCATCAAGGTCGACACGTCCGACGCGCAGAACTACGCCCGCCTTACCGGAAAGGACGGCAACGTCAGCTACTATTGGCTCACTCCGCCGGTCGAGTTCGAGTCGCGTTTCGACGAGCACTACCGCACCGCGCATCCCTTCAACCCGATGGAGGAGTGTTTCTGCGACGCGAAGTCGCTGCAGCCCGTCACGCTATCCGAGGGCGCATTCAAACAGTTCTTCCTCACGGCGCACGTGCTCCGGGATCAGAAACCCGGCGTCTACCGCGGCGCGGTTCTGCTCGGGAGCGTCGCGGACAAGAAGGACATCGCTAAAATCCCCGTTGCCCTGCGAGTCCTGCCCTTCGCCCTGCCCGAGGCCTGCACCTACGCCGACGCGGATAAAAAGTATCCCGTCATGCTCAACCACTACATCACGCACGACTTCATCATGCGCGAGAACGGCGGCGACTGGAAGCTCGCCGATCGGCAGTACGAGGCGATTCTCCGCAATTTCGTCGCCCACAACCAGCAGTACCACTTCATCCGCGACGACAGCAACGTCCGCAGCGGCAACAACCGCCACCTCTTCGAGCTCTACAAGAAAGTCGGCATCAACACCGATGCCCTCTACGGCCTGATGCCGCTCCTCGGCGCCAGCAAGTACGAGCAGGACCTCGACGCCCGCATGAAAAAGAAGTGGCTCGACGAGAACTATGGAAAGGTTGACCTCTATCTGCGCTGGGGCGACGAACCGGGTGTCGAATGGATTACGAGACAGCGCGACCTCTGGGCCGCCTACCAGAAGCACGGCTTCAAGATCGACCTCGCCGGAGGCGATGCGCTCTACCACAAGGGCGCCTACATCTTCGACTACGTCCACCGCGCCGGCTTCCCCGAGGACGCCGCGGGCGCCGCGAAATGGAACGCGATGGGCGGCACCTACGTCTCCTGGTACGCCTGTCTCCACGTCGGCCCCGAAAACCCCGCCTTCAATCGCAAGCAGTACGGCTTCACGCCCTACCTCGCGGGCTACACCACCATCAACAACTACGCCCACCACCTCGGCCCCTACAACGATCGCGCCAAGGGCTACCGTCCGATGGTCTTCGCCTACGGCCACTACGACGGCGTGATCGACACGATCCAGTGGGAGGGCTTCCGCGAGGGCGTCGACGACGTCCGCTACGCCACCCTGCTTAAACGCCTCGCCCGGCAGGCCGGGAAGAGCGGCGATCTCGACGTCCGTTACGCCGGCCGCCAGGCCATTCACCTCCTCGCCAGGCAACCCCCCGAGGAAGTCGACGCCTCCGCCCTGCGCATCGAAGTTGTACAGCATATCTTGCGGCTGATGCGCATGGGCGTTCAGGTTCCATCCGCGGCAATCGCGGCGGCCGGAAATTTGGAGTGTGGTGCGGATGGGCGATGCAAGTCCGCCTTTGGGAAGAAAGCTCTATGAACAAGTCGCTTGCCATCTTCATGATCGTCGCTGCGTTCATCGCGGCCGCATCGCTCGCGCAGCAGGGCGTCGGCGCCACAAACGACCCGGCACTTGTCGAGATCCGCGACGCCGCCCTTCCGCTGAAGGAGCGCGTCGCAAGGTTCAACGAATGGGCGCAGAGGCATTATACCAACACGGCCGACAAGAACGTCGACATCGAGGTCTATCTCGACGTGGCGGAGTCCCTCTTCCTCGACGAAAAGAATCCATATCTCCAGGTGCGTGCCCAGATCAACAACCTCCTCAAGCTCGTCGGCGACCGCAAGGACACCGGGCGCATGACACGCTTCGCGGACCGGGCCATCGCGATTGACGACATACCGCAGTGGGCGCTCTTCCCGCTCGTGCGCGACAAATACAATTCCCTCATCGCCCGCGACGATCTCACCGCCGCCGAGGAATTCCTGGTCTCCTCGATCTCGACCAACTTGGTCTGGGCCGACAAGCTTCACCCGATGCTCGCGCATCTCTACGTCTTCACTGGCCGGCCCGAGAAGTGCTGGAAACTCTATTCCAGCATCGAGGCGAAGGTGAAGGATGCGCGGGCGATCGCCGAAATCGCGATCGCCAAGGCTGACGAGCTGTACAACACGATGTGGGACGAGGAGGGCGCGAAGAAGACACTCGCCGACGCCATCGCAAAACTCGACGCCCGCAAGTCGCCGTTCGCCGCCGAATGCCGCCTGCGTCTCGCCAGCCTGCTCCCGTCCGCGGAGGCGGAGAAAATGCGCCTGGATGTCCTCGCCAACACGGCCGGCCTGGAAGCCGCGCAGGATCAGCGCACATTCGACGGCGCCCGCATGGGGGCCTTTGCGTGCTTCTACGGCGACACTCCGGAACATCGTGCCGTCCGCGGGAAATACTTCGATGATTTCCGCGGCGTGACTTTTTCCCACATCGCCTACGGGCCGCTCGCCCGCGCGCGCGACAACGCGATCACCTACGGCAACTTCGATTTCGCCGTCGAACTTACCGAATTGATGAAGAAGGTCTATGTGGATTTCTACAAGAATTTTCTCAACGCGCTCTACGAGATCAACGCCCTCAACGGACTCGCACGCCACACCGAGGCCGCCGTCCTCGCCGGGAAACTGCTTGAAGAACAGCCCCAGTATTCAGATGCCCAGAAGTTCTGGCTCGACGTCATGAGCGAGCTTCCGGGCCCGGATTTTGGGAAGGCGCTCAAGGACGTCATGAAGCGCCGCCCGCTCACCGGGAAATTCACAGCGCAAGAGCGCAGCGCGTGGCTCAAGAAGTGTGGACGCTCCGCGATGATCGCGAAGCGATTCGACGCCGCGAAAATCCTAGCGGACACGCTTGACGGACTCTATGTCAGACAGGGGAAGAAGGCGATCGACATGCAATTCCTCGACAAGCCGATCCGCGGAATCTCCGATTTCCGACGGCTGGGACTCGAGAAGAACATGCAGCCGATCGAGCGCAAGTTCCGAGTGGACAGGCAGTTCCTCGAGACCGATGTGAACGTCGCCGGGCGCGGCGACAACATCGGCGCCGAGGAGGGCAAGAAGATGACGCCCGCCTCGCTCCACGCGCTCGCAGACGAGTTCGGCGTCCACTTCTACTTCCGTGTACCGGCCGATGACCTCGCCGCCGCGCAGGCGAAGATGAAGTCGCTCGGATCACTGGAGATCTACCTGGCCGCCGGCGAAAGCTGCCCCTACACCTGCATCCTCTCGACGGTCAACGACGAACTCTTCGCCCCCTACAATTTTTCCTACGGCACCGCGCAGCACAAGCGCTTCCCAAAGGACATCTCCGAGCTCAAGCGCGACGAGATCCGCTTCGAGGACGGCGCTGTCTGGAAAGAGATGTTCGTTTCCTGGTCGCTCTTCCCCGACAAGCTTCCCGAGGACGGCGATGTCTGGGCCTTCGACGTGATCCACTGGTCCGCCGCCGGCGCCTTCAGTTGGTGCGGCGTCGAAACCACCCACGCCCGCACCACGTGGGGCGAGCTCCGCTTCGACCTGTCGCCGTCCGACATCCTCAAGATGAAACGCCACGTAGTCTTCGATGCCCTCGCAAACTACCGGCGCGAGCGTCAGACCACCCGAGGATACAACGGCGTCATAGGGCAATGGAGCGACGATGTCCTCGGCGATCCCGGTTTCTACAACGAGTGCCTCGCGCCCATCGTCGCGAAGCTCGACGCATACGCAAAGGATGCCGTGCCGAACATGACGGACGACGTCGTCGAGCGTCTCTTCGCCGAGGCCGTGCCCCAGTGGGACAACATCGTCTACACCGTCAACGGACTCCGCACCAAGTATGTGAAAGAAAATCTGGTGCGGTAGCTCAAAAATGCGCCCGGCTTCACTCCCCGAAGACTGCCCCATTGTGCCGTAACCTCCTGCTCCGACTTGTTTCGCCACGGGCATCGAGTTACAATACAAAGCATGCAGACACGCTTTTATACTGTGGCGGTCGTGGTGTCATATCTCGCTGCCTCCGCGCAGGGTAGCCCGTCCCTGAAAGTGCGCATATCATCCGACTTCCCCGGCGGGAATGTCCTTGTCGTCAGCAACGCATCGGACGGGGTCGTCCTGACCCCCGATCTGCGCGGTGGCCGGCCCTGGTTCTACTGGTATTTCGAGGCCACGCCGCTGCAGCCCGGCCCCGTAACGTTCCATTTCACGGAGGCAAGGCAGATTGGCGTGCGCGGTCCGGCCGTCAGCCGCGATGGCGGCGCTTCCTGGAACTGGCTGGGGACTGCTACGGTGCAACTGGGCCAGTCGTCGGACACGCCGCCGCCCGGCGCCCTGCGCGGGGACTCCTTTGCCTATACGTTTGCGGCCGCGGGTCAGGCCGTCCGCTTTGCCGTGGGCATTCCCTACCTCGACGCGGAACTGCAGGCGTTCCTGAAGGCCCACACCTCGAATCCGCACCTGTCGCGGCGCGTGCTGACGCGAACCCGACAGGGCCGCCCGGTGCCGCTGCTGCAGATTGGCGCGCCCGGCGCCGGCCGCCATCCCATGCTGGTCACCGGTCGGCACCACGCCTGCGAGGCCATGGCCAGCTATGTCCTGGAGGGATTTATGGCGGAGGCGCTCGCCGATACGCCTGCCGCGCAGGCCTTCCGGCGGCGGCACGTCCTCTATGCCGTGCCCATGATGGACAGCGACGGCGTGGAAGCGGGCGACCAGGGCAAGGGGCGAAGACCGTTCGACCACAACCGCGACTACGGCCGGACCAACATCTATCCCGAGGTCAAGGCCGTGCAGGCGCTGGCGCGGTCGGAACGGATCGCATTCGCGCTCGACTTCCATTGCCCGGCCCTGCGCGGCGACGTGCACGAGTCGTTCTATTTCGACGGCCTCCGCGTGCCACACATTGAGCGCAATGTCGACGCCCTCCGCGCCTGGATGGCCGAGGAACTGCCGCCTATCATCGGGACGGGGCCTGCCAACTTCATGAACCAGCCGCCCCCCGTCCTGCCGGAGAACGGCATGCCCTTCTCGTTCTATTTTGCCGGCCAGCCGGGCATGATTTTCGCCGCCACGCTGGAGACTCCCTACACGCAGCCCTCGGTTCCGCTAGACGCCGGCATGGCCCGCGCCTATGGCCGCGGTCTCCTGAAAGCCTGGAGCCGCATGACCTTCACGACCGCCGACGGCACTCGGGTCGGCGACGACGTGTTGATCGCCACGCTGCAGGACCTGCGCGAAGACTTCCAGAAACGGTTCCGGAGCCAGCCGCGGGAAGTGGAGCAGATGCTGACCGGCCTGCGTACCGACCCCGCCACCCCGGCGATTTTCCGCATCGAGGCGGATCTGCTGACGGCCATCCTGCAAGTCCGACGCAAGCAGTACACGGAAGCCGACGCCCTTCTCGGCGCAGTCGTCGACGACGCCAGCGCCACGGCCCGCCAGCATGCCGCGGCCGTTGTGCAGCGGGCGCTGGCCGCCTTCGCCGATCCCCAGGCCAAAACCGGGCCTCAGCAGGCGGGGCTGGCCGCGTTCGAGCAGATGCCCTACGCCTCCCCGGCGCAGCAGGCGGAAGTTTTTGGCGCCGCCAGCGCCTGCCGCCAGCGCCAGGGAGACTTGCCGGGGGCGCTGGACTTCGCCGGACGCCAGCTCGCAGTTGCGCGAGACCACGAACGCGCCCAGATTCTCAACCGCCAGGCTGCGCTGCATGAAGCCTCCGGGGATCGCGCCCGGGCGATCGGGATCCGGCAGGAAAACGTGCTTTTTATCCGGGCGCAACCTTTCCAGCGGTCGATTTTCGGCGCCGTCATGGCCGGCGAGTTGTGCCTCGCGCTCGACGGAATCCCGACGGCCACGGCCAAGGAGAGGCAGACGGCCTGGGACGCGTTCAACAGCCATCCCGTCGCTCCCGGCTGGATGAAGGACAGAGTGCGCCAGGAGCTTCGCAAGAACGGTGGCTGAAGCTCCGTGCATATACGCCGCCGTCTCTTGTTCTTACAAATCTGTTCTTACAAATCTGTTTGCCAACAAATAGATTTCTGCTATCATTTCGCCAATCATGAATGCTCCCTTAAAATTGCACGCCAGCGTGGATCCCGGGGGACGGATTGCCGATCTGGATATGCTGGAGCGTTGCCTGGCCAAGTGCCAGGCGGGTGACCTGCGGGAGCACATGCAACTGGCGCGCAAGTTCCGTCCGCTGATCCGCACGCTGGCCGAGAAGCGCGCCGGTGGGCCCGAGAATGTCAAGGAGATCAACCGGCTCTGCTCGCTCGGTCGCGAAGGGCTCTACGAGGCGG
>CAYRPP010000080.1:0-7451 GCA_964426115.1 uncultured Lentisphaerales bacterium
GCATCACGCCCCGCGGCGTGCAGCGGGCGCTCGACGAGGAGCTCCGCGGCGAGGAAGAGGCGCGCCAGCTCGCCGCCCACGCCGTCGCGGAGGATGCCGAGGCCTACGACGTCGCCGCCACGATCGAGGCGCTCGAACGCGAGATGGTCGAGGCCGCCGGGGCGCTCGAGTTCGAGCGCGCCGCGGCGCTGCGCGACGAGATCCGCGAGCTGCGCCGCTCCCTCGCGCCCGGGGAGTGACAAAAACCCCGTTCCATGCTATAGTGCCGCCAGTGGTTTTGGACGCGGCATGGTGCCGTGCCGAAACCAACGTTGCGGAGGTTGGGGAGTCCGGCGAGCTCACAATGGGCTACGGGGCTCTTCAACGTGTAAAACGCCCCGCGACGCAAGCCGTCAGGCGCCGCGTCGCGGATGGATACAAAAGCTCAGCAGAAAGGCATACCATGAAAAGTCCTTCATGTATAGTCGCACTTGCTGTGGTGGCATTGCTGGCTGCAACTGCATTCCCGGCAGAGCCCCCGAAGATCAAGGATACGGAGTCGGCGACCCACGGAGATGACGCCGCCAAGCACCAGATAGTGGATACCTACAAGTATCCAGGGTTCGAGGTGGTCCAAATCAACCTCCCGGTGCTGTCGCACTATTCCTATATGCTGGTCAGCGGCAAGGAGACGCTGATTGTCGACCCGGACCGGGACGTTCAGTTCTACCTCGACTATGCGACTAAGAATGACCTGACGATCAAGGGCGTCTATCTGACCCATTCCCACGCCGACTTCGTCGCCGGGCACATGGAGATCGTCAAGGTGGCCAACTGCCCGGTCTACCAGAGCGCATCCAGCGGCGCGGGCTACAAGATCGAGCCGATGAAGGAAGGATCGATATTCAAGATCGGCTCCGCCGTCGTCAAGGTTCTGGAAACCCCCGGCCACACGCCGGACGGTACCTGTGGATTGGTCTATGCCGGAGAAGAAGACAAGATCGGCAAGATCCTGTTCACAGGCGACACGCTGTTCATCGGCAGCGTCGGTCGCCCGGACCTGCTGGAAGGGAAGATGACGGCGGCCACACTGGCCTCGATGGGATACGACACATGGGTTGGCAAGCTATCCAAGCTCGATGATTCGGTGCTGGTGCTCCCGGCGCACGGCGCGGGCAGCCTTTGCGGAGCGCATCTGCGCGACAGTCCCAAGAGCACCATCGGGGAGGAACGCACATCCAATCCGTACCTGGTGCTCAAGAGCCGCACCGAGTTCTTAACGGCGGTTCTGCGGGAACTCCCGGAGACCCCGCAGTACTTTGGACACAACGCAGCCATGAACCGGCAGGGCCCGCCCCTGGTGAACTGGAACGCGCCACTGCCTGCCGAGACAATGCCGAGCCATGAACTGATGGACGTGACCAAGCACTATCTGGCGGACATTCGCGATGCGGGCGTGTATGCGGCGGAACACATTCCCAATTCCATCAACATCGGACTGCGCGGCAGACTGGAGACCTGGGTCGGCATCATGGTCCCTTGGGCGACCCAGGCTTCGGGCAAGCTCGTGTTGGCGGGAAGCCAGGAAGAACTTCAGGAGGCGCTGCACCGGCTTAACCGCATCGGCTACGGGGCATCCGTGTTAACCCTCGAGACGTGGAAGTCCGCCAATCTGTCCACCAAGAAAGTGAACTTTATCAAGCCTGCGGACCTGTACGCCCAGATGCAGTCGGGCACGGCTCCCATTGTGGTCGACGTGCGACTGCCGAACGAGTGGATGGGCCTGAGGATCGGCGAGGTGGTAAACCTGCCTCTCAACCGGCT
The DNA here is from genome assembly GCA_964426115.1 of uncultured Lentisphaerales bacterium. Taxonomy (GTDB): domain Bacteria; phylum Verrucomicrobiota; class Kiritimatiellia; order RFP12; family JAAYLN01; genus JAAYLN01. The sequence continues at coordinate 1,804 of CAYRPP010000080.1, forward strand.
CCAGGAACTGTCGGCCAAGCTCGACCCCACCCAGCCGGTGGTGGCCGTCTGCAACTCAGCTTACCGCTCCGCGATGGCCATCGGACTTCTCGAAGCTAAAGGATTCCAGAAGGTCACATCATTGGCAGGCGGCAGCGAAGCCTGGATCGAAGCGGGCCTGCCCGTGTTCGGTGCCGAGGTGGGGCCATCGGCCGCGGGACCGGTGGCAGCCCAGCGGGTTATCAGGCTGGCCGATCGGATGTCCGCCGACGAGTTGCGGCGGCTTGCCAAGGATCTTCCTGGAACGTTCGACCTGGTGGATCTCCGCCCGGCTGAACAGTTCGCTGATTACAGCATTCCCGGATCACGTAACGCGGACATCGCAGACGTGCTGGCCAACCCTGCCTATCTGACTGGCGCAGGGCCGTTGATCCTGGTGGACCGCGACGGTTCCCTGGCGATGCAGGTGGCGGGCATCCTGTCGCAAAAGACACAGCGAACCCTCAAGGCGCTTCACGGCGGACTGGAGGCCTACTGGAAGGACCTCGGTATCAAGAACGAGATAGGACCTTCCGCCGCTCCAGCCGGAACGGCAGCCCCTTCATCCGTAACGCCGGCGCCGGCGCCACAGCCTGCACCGTCAAGTCCCCCAAGAAAAAAATCCGCGGGGTGCTGACATGAACCAGCCGATACACGAGAACGATGCGCCCAAACCGTACATGAACCCGTACATGGCGGGCGTGCTTCTGGGACTGACGCTCCTGGCGTCCTACCTCATTCTGGGCGCCGGGCTGGGTGCCTCCGGCGGCCTGGCGCGGATCGCGGCGTGGGCGGAAAGCTGCCTGGCCCCCGCCCATACACGATCCAGCGAGTATTTCGGTGCATGGGGCGACAAGCCGCTCAAGTACTACCTGGTCTTCATGCTCGTTGGTGTGTTTCTGGGCGGCCTCATGTCCGCCGTGCTGGCAAGGCGGGTCAGATTTCAGCTTGAACGCGGCAGGAAGGCATCCAGCAGACTGCGCATCGCGCTGGCCCTGATCGGCGGTGTCTTGGCGGGCTTCGCCAGCCGTATAGCCCAGGGTTGCACCTCGGGCCAGGCGCTATCAGGTGGCGCCGTGCTGCTATCCGGCAGTCTGGTCTTCCTCGTCTGTGTCTTCGTCGGCGGATATGCCGCAGCCTGGTTCGTCAGGAGGCAATGGCATGATTGAGACCTTCTTTGGCAACGACACGCTCTCCGCCCCGACGGCCATGCTGGCCGCGCTGGCGGTCGGCCTGTGCTTCGGCTTCTCCCTGGAGCGCGCCGGTTTCGGCAGCGCGCGCCGGCTGGCCGGGATCTTCTACCTCCGCGAAATGGTGGTGTTGAAGGTGATGTTCACTGCCGTTATCGTGGCGATGCTCGGACTGCAGTACGCACGTGGCCTGGGCTGGATCGGCGAGGAACAACTGTTCTTTATGCCCAGCATCTACGGGGCGCAGATCGTGGGCGGCCTGCTTTTGGGCGTGGGCTTTGTCATGGGGGCCTGGTGCCCCGGCACGGCGGCCGTGGGGCTGGCCTCGGGCCGATGGGATGCCGCCGTGTTCCTGGGCGGCGTGGGTATCGGGAGCATCCTGTTTAACGAGATGTTTGGCATGCTAAAGTGCCTCTACACTTGGGGCGACCGCGGCGTGCAGTTCGTCTGGCAGGCCTTTGGCCTATCGGAGGCGGTCTTTGCGCTGATCTTCGTACTGGTCGCCGTAGGCTGCTTCTGGGGCGCCGAGTACCTTGAACGCCGGGTGTCCCGTACGGGGGTCTATTGGCGGAGCCCGTTCCTGAAGGCCTTCAGCGTGGCGCTGGTGACTCTGGCCGTTGGCCTGCTGGCCATTCACAGAGGAAACGCCGACACCGGCAAAACGCCCGCCTATGCGCCGTCGGAAGCGGCCATCCTTGCCCAAGTCGCGGCGGCTGACGACCACATCGAACCGGAGGATCTCGCCGACCGGCTCATGCGGGGCGAGGCCGGCCTGTTGCTGGTGGATATCCGCCCCGCCGAGGAATTCGCGGCCTTCCGCATCCGCGGCGCGGTCAACATCGAAATGGCCGCCTTGCCGACCGCTCTGGCGCCGTACAGGAACAGGGGGCTGATCGTCCTCTACTCGAACGGCATGACGCACCCTGCCCAGGCACGGGACGCGCTGGCAAGGATGGGTTTCGGCAACGTTTACCTGCTCACGGACGGCTTGAACGGCTTCCGTGAGCGAGTTCTGAAGCCTGCCTCGCTGCGGGCCGAGCCCCTCTCCGCCGGGCAGACAACCAGGATTAATGCATGGAGACACTACTTCACAGGCGGGGCCACGATTCAGAAGGCAGCGTCTGTGGCGCAGCTTCCGCCATCCCTTCCCACCCCGCCGACACTACCAGGCCTGATCGAACCGGCTTGGCTGGCCGAAAACCTGGCAAGGCCGGATGTCCGCATTCTCGATGTGCGGTCGCAGCCCCATTTCAACACTGCGCACCTCCCGGGGTCCGTGTGCGTCTCGCCGGAGCATTTCCGCGGGGTGGTCGGCGGGGTCTCATCCATGCTTCTTCCGCCGGATATTCTTGTTAGGCATCTGTCGCTGATTGGGATCAAACCGACGGATACCGTTGTGATCGTCGCGGATGACAAGCCACATGACGCGACACTCGTGTCGATGGTTTTCGCCCGTCTGGGTCATGGCCGGTACGGCATCTTGAATGGCGGTTTTGCGCGTTGGGTGGCTGAAAAGCATCCGGTCACGAAGGACCTGCCGGCGGTTGAGCCTTCGGACTACCCGGCCGGCCCGACGGATGGGTTTACGGTGGACTACAGGCAGGTGCGCGAGCAGTTGGGCGGTAAGACCGTGATCATCGACGTCCGGCCATCAGACTCCTACACCGGCAAGAAAGTTGAAGAAGCGCGTGGCGGACATATTCCGGGTGCGCTGAACCGCCCTTATTCCGAGGATGTCACAAAGGTCGGCAGCGTAGTACTTCTAAAGCCCGTGGACGATCTTGCCGAAGCCTATGCACGGCTCATACCTACGAAGGACGCGAAAGTGATCGTGCATTGCCGCACGGGCCACCAGGCCAGCCAGACCTTCTTCGTGCTCCGCAACCTGCTGGGCTACACCAACGTGTTCTGGTACGACGCCGGATGGTCCGAATGGGCCGCCCGTCCAGAGCTGCCCGTGGAGATGCAACCTTAGCCTGCTGTCTGGCGGGTTTACGCGATTGAAGTTCGAAACGGCAAGTATCAAACACAGCACGCTTCCCGGGCCATCCGATATGGCTTCTGCGGTCGCGGGGATTATCCGGCAGGCCTGGCCCGGAACGGCGGCGGCCGCCGCCGCGCCCGCGCTGGAGGGCGCCGCCGCCGCGCTGGCGGCACTGGCACTGCAACGGGTGCATCCCGCCGCCTGGGTCGTCGTCGTGACCTGCGGTCCCAACGAACTCGAGGCCTTCCACACCGACCTGCTGACGTTGGCGCCCGCACAGGCGGCGCCGCCCCTGCTACTGCCGCCGCCCGAGGCGGAGAGCGCCGGGGACATCGAGCTCGATGGCGCCCGCCTCGCCGTGGCGCGCCGGCTCCGCGAGGTTATGTCCGCGTCGGCGGCCGCGACCCTGCTGGCCACGACCGCCACCGCGCTGCTGGCCCCGCTGCCCGAGCCGCAGGCGGTCGAGCAGGCCGGGCGCCTCCTGCGCGCCGGGTCGTCGGAACACGGCTTCGCGGCACTGGTCGGCGCACTGTCGGCGGCCGGGTACGTTCGCGAGCCCGAGGTCGTCGCCAAGGGCCAGATGGCCGTTCGCGGCGGACTGCTCGACGTCTGGCCGCCCGACGCGCCGCTACCGATCCGCGTCGATTTCTTCGGCGACACGGTCGAGAGCCTGCGCACCTTCGACCCGGCCTCGCAACGCTCGACCGCCTCCCTGGAGACCGCGTGGATTCCGCCATGCGACCCGGCGCGACTGCCGGCCGCCCCGCCGGTCGAGCGGCTGCCGGAAGGCGCCGTCTTCCTCTGGCTCGATCACGACCGCCTCGCCGCCATGACCACGGCGCCCGGCGCGGCGGAGCCCTCGCCGGCCGCCTGGGATGCCCTGCGCGCGGCCGTCGCGCGGCGCGCGCCTGTCCGCGAGATATTCTGTGGCGATCCGCCTCCCGCCGGAATCCCAGTCCTGCCCCTCCGCGTGGGCGCCCCGCCTGGACTCGCCGGACTGGCGGATGATCCCGACCAGCCCGACCTGCGCGCGGCCGCGCGGCAGAAGCTGCTAACCGGCCTCGATGCGCGCGCGCGCGCCGGCGAACGCGTGGTCATCTACCTCGACACGGCCGGCGGCCTCGAGTGGCTGGCGCGCGAACTGCCGCCCGACACGGCGATCCTGCTGCGCCACGGCGTGCTCTCCGGCGGCTGCGAGTGGCCCGACCTGAAGCTGGTGCTGCTCGGCCAGCCCGACATCTACGCGCTGCGCAAGCGCTCCGCCCGCGCCTTCGTGCCGCCCGCCATCGCCAGCCGTGGCGGACGCGTGGAGCGCACCGACGAGATCCGCCCGGGAGAGTTGGTCGTCCACATCGACCACGGAATCGGCCGCTTCGAGGGCACGCGGGAGATCGAGCGCGACGGACGGCGCGTCGAGGTGATGACCCTGCTCTACGCCGACGGCGTGCGTCTGCACGTGCCGACGAGCCATGCCCATCTGCTGAGCCGCTACATCGGCATCGGCGGACGCGAGGTGCCGCTGCACCGGCTCGGTGGCCGGCGCTGGCAGCAGGACAAGATCAAGGCCGAGCGCGCGGTCGTCGACTTCGCCGCCTCCCTGCTCGATGTGCAGGCGCGGCGCGCGGCGCGCCCCGGCATCGCCTACGATCTGTCGCCCCCCTGGATGCACGCCTTCGAGGCGGCCTTCCCCTTTGTCGAGACGCCCGACCAGGCGCGCTGCATCGAGGCGGTCAAGGCCGACCTCGCCGCGCCGCGCCCGATGGACCGGCTGATCTGCGGCGATGCCGGCTACGGCAAGACGGAGGTCGCCATGCGCGCGGCCTTCGTCGTGGTCATGAACGGGCGCCAGGCCGCGGTGCTCTGCCCGACGACCGTGCTGGCGGACCAGCACTACGAGACCTTCCGCGAGCGCATGGCGGCCTTTCCCGTGCGCATCGAGGTGCTGAGCCGCTTCCGGTCCGCCGCGCGCCGCGAGGCGAGCCTGGCCGATCTCGCCGCGGGCCGCGTGGACATCCTGATCGGCACGCATGCCCTGCTCCAGCCGCGCGTGCGGTTCAAGGATCTCGGCCTGGTGGTCATCGACGAGGAGCAGCGGTTCGGCGTCGCGCACAAGGAGCAGCTCAAGCAGGTGCGCGCCATGGTCGACGTGCTGACCCTCAGCGCGACGCCCATCCCCCGCACGCTCTACATGAGCATGACCGGCGCGCGCGACATGAGCCTGCTGCAGACGCCGCCGCAGGAGCGGTTGGCCATCGAGACGCGCGTCGCGCGCGACGACGACGCCATCGTCCGCACCGCGGTCCTGAACGAACTGGCCCGCGAGGGCCAAGTCTTCTTCCTCCACAACCGCGTGATGACCATCGAGCTGATGCATGCGCGGCTGCAGCGCCTCCTGCCGACGGTCCGGATCGCGGTCGCGCACGGGCAGATGCCCGCCCAGGCGCTCGCCGAGACCA
>CAYRPP010000081.1:0-7427 GCA_964426115.1 uncultured Lentisphaerales bacterium
GCGACGAGGCGGTCGTGCGGCGCATCGTGGAGGACGCCCCGGCGCGCATCCGCGAGCTCGAGCGCTTCGGCGTGCGCTTCAACGCCGCCGCGGAGAGCGGCAGCGGCTACGATCTGGGTCGCGAGGGCGGGCACAGCCGCCGCCGGGTGCTCCACTCCGGGGACATCACCGGCCAACGGGTCGAGGCGGCCCTGCTGCAGCAGGCGCAGCAGACGCCGGGCATCCGGATCATGGAGCACGTGCGCCTGATAGACCTCGTGACCACGGCGCGCCTGGGAATCGGCGGAACCGACCGCTGTGTCGGCGCCTACGCCCTGGGCCCCGAACCGGAGGGCATCTTCGCGATCCGCGCCGGCTTCACGATCCTGGCGACCGGCGGCTGCGGCAAGGTCTACCTCTACACGAGCAATCCCGACATCGCCACCGGCGACGGCGTGGCCATCGGCTGGCGCGCGGGCGCGGCCATCGCCAACATGGAGTTCATCCAGTTCCACCCCACCTGCCTCTACCATCCGCAGGCCAAGAACTTCCTGATCAGCGAGGCGGTCCGCGGCGAGGGGGCGGTGCTCGTCGACCGCGAGGGGCGCCCCTTCATGGACCAGTACGACCCGCGCGGCTCGCTCGCCCCGCGCGACATCGTCGCGCGCGCGATCGACTCCGAGCTCAAGCGCACGGCGGCGCCCTACTGCTGCCTCGACATACGCCACAAGCCGCGCGCCTTCCTGCAGCAGCGCTTCCCCAACATCTACGCCACGTGCCTCTCGTTCGGCATCGACATGGCCACAGATCTGATCCCCGTCGTGCCGGCGGCGCACTACTGCTGCGGCGGCATCCGCGCCACCGTCGATGGCCAGACCAGCCTGGAGGGCCTCCACGCCATCGGCGAGGTGGCCTGCACGGGACTGCATGGCGCCAACCGCCTCGCCAGCAACTCGCTGCTCGAGGCGCTCGTCTGCGCCAACGCCATGGCCGCGCGGCTCGCCGGACAGCGACCTCCCGCGAACGGCGGCATCGCGATCCCCCCATGGCAGAGCGGCAACGCCGTGCCCAGCGACGAGCAGGTCATCGTGGCCCACAACTGGATGGAAGTGCGCACCTGCATGTGGGACTACGTCGGCATCGTGCGCTCGGCCAAGCGGCTCGAACGCGCCTTCCGGCGCATCCGCAACATCCGCCACGAGATCCGCCAGTACTACTTCGACTACATCGTCACCGCCGACACGCTCGATCTGCGCAATCTCGCGGATGTCGCCGAACTGATCATCCGCTCGGCACACCGGCGCCGCGAGAGCCGCGGCCTGCACTACACGCTCGACGCGCCGGGAAAGCTGCCGGTGGCGCGCGACACTTTGCTGTCGGGACGCCACCCGCGCCCCTTCAGGAAAGGCGCATGATGCGCAGGCACGCCCACCACCGGCCCGCGGGACGCACTGTTCAGGAACCCCGGATCCTGCGGTTCCTGCTGGCGCTATTGCTGACGGCGCTCGCGTTGGGTCTGGGAGTTGCCGGCTGCGCGACGGCCACCATCCGTCCCGCGCGGGGCCGCTTCCAGGCGCCGCGGCAGGTGCGCATGAGCGTCACCGGATACTGCAACTGCCAGGAGTGCTGTAGTTGGCACTACAACTGGTACGGGCGGCCAACCCACGCGACCGGGCCGATAAAGGGGCGCCGCAAGGCGGTCGGCCGAACCGCCTCCGGCACGCGCGCCCGCTTGGGCACGGTCGCCGCCGATCCCGCGCGCTACCCGATGGGCACCATCGTCTTCGTCCCGGGCTACGGTTACGGACGCGTCGAGGACACCGGCGGAGCCATCAAGGGCGACGCCCTCGATATCTGGTTCCCGGCACACGCCCGCGCGCGCGCATGGGGCCGTCAGGATGTCACCGTACACATCTGGCTGCCGAAATGACGCGCTGGAATACACCTGGTGCTTTTGCTATCATAATTTCATGCTTCCGCGCGCACGAGGTCTGCTCCTGCTGCTGGGGCTCGCGGCGGGCGTGCTGCGGGCCGCGGCCCCGTCGGACACTTCCACCGTGCCGCGGTCGCGGTTGATCCAGTCGGCGCATGCGACGACGGCGGAGGTCGCGTTTGCCAAGCCGCACCTGATGCTGCGCGACGGCATGGCGCACGTCTCGGTCGACGGCTGCCTGCCGGACGCGGTGCCGGGCGCACCGGCCCTCCCCGTTTTCGGACTCACACTGCCGGTTCCCGAGGGGTGCCGGCCGCGTGCGATCACCGTCGTGCCCGGCGCCACCACCCTGCTGCCCCTGGAGCATCCCGTGGCCCACGCCGAGGAACCCCTGCCGCTCTCCGCCCCGGCGGCCACCCGCTCTCGCCGCACGCCGCGCGACCACGCGCTCTACGGGCGTGCCTTCCCCTACCCCGACTACCGCACCGGCGAGCAGCAGCGTCCGCGGTGCGACCGGCGCCACGGCGCCGATCTGCTCACACTGGCGCTGCACCCGGTGCAAACCGTGCCGCGCGAAAACCTGCTGCGTGCCAACGGGACACTGACCGTGACGGTCGAGTGGGAGCCCCTGCCAGACGACCTGCGGACAAGCGGCTGGCGCCCGCGACGCAAGCTCTCGCGCGACGCGGCTCGCGCCGCCGAAGCCGCCAGCCCGCTGCACCGCGCCGCCCGCCGGCCGCACACCACCGGCGACGTCAAGGAGCTAGACGGCACACCCGGCGCGCTGGCGCTCGACAGAACCGGAGAACTGGACGGCACGTCCGACGTGCTGACGATCGGCGGCGCGGGATTCGAACTGCCGCTCTCAGCCCAGGGGCCCTACGACCATGTGATTGTCGCCCCCAGCAACTTCATCGCCGGCACGCCCGCGCCATGGAACCTTGCCGCGCTCGCAGCGGCCCGCCGCGCGGCCGGACTCGACTCGGCCCAGGTCAGCGTTGAGTGGATCCAGGCCAGCTATCCCGGCCGCGACACTGCCGAGCGCATCCGCGCCTTCGTCCGCGACGCCTACGACACCTGGGACACGCGCTTCCTCCTGCTGGTCGGCACCCACGCGCTGGTGCCGACGCGCAAACTCTACTGTTCGTTCTCGGCCGGCACCGACCTGATCCCCGCCGATGGCCTCTACTACGGCTGCCTGGACGGCAGCTTCGACAACGATGGCGACGGTGTCTTTGGCGAGCTGGGCGACGGCGAGACCGGTTTTGACGTCGATCTCGTCGCCGAGGTCTTCGTGGGCCGCTTTCCCGCCGCCACCACCAACGATGTCGCCAACATGGTTCGCAAGACGCTGGCCTACGAGGCGCTGCCGGCCGCCGCCCTCGGGCGCGTCTCGCACATCGGCGAGTATCTGGGGTTTGGCGGCGTCTCCGATTACGCCACAGGCGCGATGGAGCAGATCCGGCTGGGTTCGGACAGCGCGGGCTTATCCAGCATTGGTTTTCTCAACTCCTACCTCGCACCACGGTTCGACGCCACGGACACCCTCTACGACAGCCCGAGCTACTCCTGGACATCCGCGGAAATCCTGGGCCGGCTGAACCAGAACTTCCACGTCTTCAACCATCTGGGGCACGGATCGACCTATACTGGTTTCAAGCTCAACACCGCGCAAGCCGACATCCAGTCCGCCATCGCCGCGCTGAACAACGCCCAGCCCTACTTCATCTATTCGCAGGCCTGCTATCTGGGCGCCTTCGACATTGCCGCAAAGGGGTTCGTCGGACAGTTCATGGCGTCCGCCGGCGGGCCATTCGCCGCCCTCCTGAACACGCGCTACGGCTGGGGCTACCGTGAGAACATAGACGGCCCCTCGCAGCTCTTCAACCGCCATTTCTGGAACACGGTATTCCGGGACGACGCCTACCACCTCGGCGCTATCAGCAGCCGCTCGCGCGAGGCCATGCGCTATTTCCTGAGCGCCTATGCCGGCAACGTCTTCCGCTGGATCTACTACGAGCTTAACCTGTTTGGCGATCCCGCCACCCCGTTCGCCGCGACGCTGCTCGACCTGCCGCCCGTCATCGAAACCCCAGGCCTGCAGGAGTACTACTATCCCGGCGAGTTGGTCCGCATCACCGCCAGCCTCGCGCCCGTCAGCCTCGTCGACATGGCCACGCCGCGCATCGTGTGGCGCACGTCCGGCGACCCCGACGGATTCTTCCGTACCAATGCCCTGGCCCATGAGGGTCGGATGCAGTTCTCAACCGTGCTGCCTGAACAACCTCTGGGAACCTCCATCTCGTTCGCGCTGCAGGCCGAGACGCTCGCCGGACTCGCGGCACGCTGGCCCACGTCCGGCTGGCGGGAGACGCGCTTGACGGAACCCCTCTCGCTGGTCGTCACCGGCGATCCGGCGCCCTACGGCTCCACGGTTCCGGACTACGGCAGCCACACCATCGCCTCGGGCAACGTGGTGCAGGCCTGGGCCCCGGCACGCCTGATCATGACGGAAGACTCCAGCCGGACCTGCATCGGCTCGCGCGGCACGGGTAGCGCGCCCAGCACGGAAGCGCCCACGAACTCGTTTGTGCTGCTGTCCGATTCGCAGATCGACTGGCTCTGGAAGGACTCCTACCTGCTGCGGCAGACCTCGAACGTTCCCGGCCTGCTGGAGTCGGCGGCATGGTACAACAGCGACATGACGGCCTCCACCGCCATGGCCCCCGACGCGGTCATGCAGGCGGGCGTCGAGTACCGCTTCATCGGCTGGTGGCTGAATGGCTCGCGCCAGCCTTCGGCCCATGCAAGCGCCCAGAATCCGCTGCTCGACATCCCGATGACCGGCCCGCGTGTCGCCGAGGCGCGATACCTCGACGCCGTGCTCGACACGGACGGCAACGGGCTCGCCGACTGGTGGGAGTGCCGCTACTTCGGCGCCCTGGGACTCTTCGGGCTCGACGACGACGGCGACGGAGACGGCTTCTCGCTGGAGGAGGAGTTCGGTGACCTGACCGATCCGACCAACCCCTTCTCCTTCCCCGCCCCGCCCTCCATCCGGCACACGCGGCTCGACGCGACGCAGCGCACGCCGCCGCCCTACCCCGTCGCCGCCCGGATCACCGACACGCACAGCATCGCCTCCGCCAGCCTGCGCTGGCAGCGCAACGGCGGGGCCTGGCAGACATCCGCCCTGGCGGCGGGCGCGGACCAGGAATACACCGGCGCGCTGCCGGCTCCCGGCACCCATGGCGACACGTTCGTCTACCAGATCGAGGCCTCCGACAGCGGCGGGCGCACGGCCGTTGCCGGCCCCTACACAGTGGCGCTCGCTTACCCGCAGGTGGACTTCGGACCGGCGCCGCTGCTTGCAGCGGTCGTGCGCCAAGGCACGGACACAACCGTGACGCTGGCGATCACCAACCGCGGCAACGCCATGCTGGAGTGGACGCTGCACCCCGCCGACTTCGAGACGGTGACGACCGCGGCCACCAACGCATGGTCGCTCGCCGCCTGGCAGCAGCCATGGAGACTCTCGACCAACCGATTCTGCTCCGCGCCGCTGGCATTCAAGGGCGCCGCCGTCTCGGCCGGCTCCTACAGCGCCCCGGCAGTCTACGCGGCCTTGCGTTCGCCACGCTTCATTCCCGCCGACCAGGCCACGTTGGCGTTCCGCTATTGGATCGCAAGCGAGCTCGACAGCGCCGTTCCCGGCTACTCCTACGACGGCATGATCGTCCAGGTCTCCACCAACGAGGATCTCGGCTACCAGCAGCTTCCGGGATCTTACACCCACCGCCAGACCGGATGGACTTACTCGCCTTGGAAACAGGGCACTCCCTGTTTCGCCGGCAACGGCACCGAAGGCTGGCGCGACGCAGTTTTCGACCTCTCGGCATACGCCGGCGTCCCGGTCTGGCTGCGGTTTGTCTATGGCGGCGACAACAACACCGACGGCGAAGGCGTCTATCTCGACGACATCGAGATCGGTCCGCTCGATTCCGCGCACTGGCCCGCCTGGCTGTTGCCCGAACGCACCAGCGACGCCCTGGGCTTCCCCGCCGAAGACACACTACCAGTAGAGGCGCTCGTCGCCGCCTCGCGCGACCGCGATCTGCGGCAGAGATTGCTGCTGCTCTCGAACGATCCGGTCACACCACGCGTGCATACCGACCTGCTGCTGAGCATCCGTGGCGTGCCGTGGATCGGTGAGGCCTGCGCCGTCCAGACGAGCACCAATGGCGAGGGCCATGTCACGCTCAGCGTTCCCGTGGCGGATCCCGGCGGCGACCCCCTGAAGCTGACAGTGCGGTATGCGCCGGATGAATCCGGCGCACGGGAAGTTCCACTGCTCTTCGGCCCCGCCGCCATCACCGGCGCGCCGGCACTCGACACCAACAATGCCGTGGTAGCCGGCATCGCGACGAGCGAAGGCAACACACCCGTCACCAACCATGTCACGATACGCTGGGACACGCGCCACACCCTGCCCGCTCTGCCTGCGTTGACAACCGCAATGAGGCTGCACCTTTGCGCCAGCAACGACTGGTTCGGCGCCGCGCCGGTCGCCACGCCGCCCTTCATGGTGGACAACGAGCCTCCCGCGCCGCCGGCCGATCTACGCAGCACCACACACGCAGTCTCCACCTGGACGCGCGACACCACCTTCGCGGCGGACTGGAGCGCCTGCGGCGATGGCGCCGGCATCGGCGGCGTTCGGTACCGCAACCGGCTCGCTCCGGGCCCCGACGACACCCTGGCCGACGCGCCGCTCGCCATCCGACCCGATATCGTCCGCGAGGTCGCGGACGGCTCCAACCTCTGGTTCGCGGTGCAATCCCAGGACGCATGCGGCAACCGGTCGGACATCTCCCGCATCGGCCCCTTCTACATCGACGCCACACCGCCGGACAGCTCGGCGGCCTGGCTGCGGATCGACCGCAGCTTCTTCGGCGACTACGTCGTCGGCGACCGTCTCGGAGTACACTGGAGAGGCTTTTCCGACACGCTCTCCGGCCTGGCCAGGTTCCAGGTTCTTTTGCAGACCCCCGACGCGCTGTCTCCATACCTGCTGACCACGCGGTCTGATGAGCGTGTCCATGGCTGCAGCCTCGATGCAACCAACCACGTCTGGGTCTATGCCATCGACCAAGTCGGCAACTGCAGCGCCATGGTGGGCGCGCCGGTGCTGGTGCTCGACGCCGACGGCGACTGGGATGCCGACGGATATGCCAACGGGTCGGAGGAACTAGCCGGAACCGATGCCGCCGATGCCCGTTCCGTGCTACGCCTGTCCACGATGACCATGCCGCCAACGGGCGCCGTCGCCATTTGCTGGACAAGTCTCAGGCTTCGCCGCTACACCCTGTTGCACACTCCCGTCCTGGTGCCGGCGCCCGACTGGCGCCCCGTCCCGGGCCAGACCGACGTGCCAGGCACCGGCGGCCTGATGTTCCACGTCCCGGATTCCGCCGCGGCGCGCCGCGGTTTTTACCGCCTGATCGTGGAATAGCGC
>CAYRPP010000082.1:0-7412 GCA_964426115.1 uncultured Lentisphaerales bacterium
TTTTCCTCCGTCAGGGCGCGCCGGGGCGGGTCAATGCCACGATCCGGGCTGCCGATTCTGCATTCTCCTTCGTCTTCTCCGGAGACCTGCCCGCGGCTTGGCGGTCGGGCGGCTGCCCGACGCAGATGCCCCCGAACGTCGACCTCCGGCGGCGGAGCGGAACGCCATGAGCCGACCGTCCAGCGTGTATCCGCCGAACGGCCTGTTGCTCGACTTGGAAACCACGCAGCAGGGTCGGATCCTCAAGATCGGGGCTGTGCTCGGGGACCGCGAGTTCGTACGGAGCGGTCAGTTCGACGCGGTGACGGCCGTCTCGGAATTGGATCGGTTCGCGGAACAGGCGGATTTCGTGGCGGGACACAATCTTGTCCGCCATGACCTTGCCGTCCTGAGCGACATCGGCCCCTCGGGGGCGCTCTTGCGCCTGCCGGTCGTGGACACGCTGTTCCTATCGCCCATTTGCTTCCCGGAAAACCCGTATCACCGGCTGGTGAAGGACTACAAGCTGGTCTCCGAATCGCTGAACGACCCGATTGCCGACGCACGGTTGGCGGGTACGTTACTGGCTGACGAGGTCGCGTCTCTGCGGGGGATGGCGCAGGCGGCACCGGATGTTTTCCGCTGTCTGCGTTTCCTGCTGTGCCCGGAGACGGGTGGCGATACGCGCATCGCCCAGGGCATGCGGCGCGTTTTCGCGGCAGCGGCCGGGCCGGAGCCCCTCGCGGACGCAAACAGCCGCGCTGCTCTGTCTGACCTGATCAGTCAACTGGCGTGCCGTACCGCGGGGAACTTCATTTCAGAAACCGACTTCGGCACCGATGAGGCGCGCTGGGCGCTGGCCTATGCGCTGACTTGGCTGCGCGTGGCCGGCGCCGACTCCGTGCTCCCGGCGTGGGTGCGGCTGGAAAACCGTCTCATTGTTCCCATCCTGGCGCGGCTGAGGGATGTCCCCTGCGACGATCCGGGTTGCGAATACTGCCGATCTGTTCACGATCCTGAAGCGCAACTCAAGCGTTTCTTCGGCTTCGATGGGTTCCGTCCAACCCCGACGGATGCGGACGGCGGCAGTCTGCAACGGAAAATCGCACTGGCCGGCATGCGCAACGAGTCGCATCTGGCCATCCTGCCGACGGGCGGCGGGAAATCGCTGTGCTTTCAGCTCCCCGCCTTGGTGCGCAGTCTGCGGCGCGGGCAGTTAACGATCGTCGTATCGCCGCTTCAGGCGCTGATGAAGGACCAGGTGGATGGGCTTGTCCGTCGGACGGGCATGCACAACGTGGCGGCGTTATATGGTCTGTTGACCTCGCCCGAGCGCGCGGAGGTGCTACGCGGGGTGCGCATGGGAGGGGTGGCCGTGTTGTACGTGGCGCCCGAACAACTGCGCAGCCGTTCGTTCCGCAACGCGGTCCTCCAGCGCGAGGTGGGGTGCTGGGTGCTGGACGAAGCGCACTGTCTTTCGAAGTGGGGTCATGATTTCCGGCCAGACTATCTCTACGTCGGCCGGTTCATCCGGGAATTGGCTAGAGATCAGGGTGGCGCTCTGCCCTCCATCGCGTGCTTCACGGCCACGGCCAAGAAAGATGTCATCGCCGAAATCGTCGAGTACTTCCGCCGCGAGACGGGTACGGAACTGATCCGTTATGAGGGCGGCGTCGAACGCGATAACCTGAACTTCGAGGTTCAGACAGTAGGTCAACACGCGAAACTCCCGCGCATTGACGATCTGCTGCGCGCGCGACTAACGCCGGACGGGACCGGCAGTGCGGTCGTCTTCCGCGCCACGCGGCAAGCCGCGGAAGAAACGGCCGCATTCCTGTCCGGACGCGAATGGAAGGCCGAGCGGTTTCACGCGGGCCTTGCGGCGCCGGAAAAGAAGCGCATCCAGAATGCCTTTCTTTCCGGGGACATCCGGGTCATCTGCGCCACGAACGCATTTGGGATGGGGATCGACAAGGAGGACGTCCGGCTGGTCGTTCACGCCGATACCCCAGGTTCGCTGGAGAACTACCTTCAGGAGGCGGGCCGCGCCGGGCGGGATCGGAAGCCGGCGGACTGCATCCTCCTTTACGACGAGGAAGACTGCGAGCAGCAGTTCCGGATGGGGGCCCTATCCGAGTTGAGCCGGCGGGACATCCAGCAGATTCTGCGGGGGCTCCGCAAGGCGGCGCGGGCGCAACAGAGCGATGAGGTCGTAATCACCACGGGCGAACTGCTGCGGGATGAAGACGTGGACACGAGCTTCGCTCCGGAAGACCGGGCGGCAGATACCAAAGTCCGCGCCGCCGTTTCCTGGCTCGAACGGGCGGGGTTCATCGAGCGCAACGAAAACCGGACCAACGTCATTCAGGCCCGCCTGCTCGTGAAATCGGTCGAGGAGGCGGCCGCCCGCCTGGCCAAGCTCGATCTTTCCGAACGGGAAGCCGGCCTGTGGCTCGCTATCGTGCGCGAAATGCTGAACGCAGGCCAGACCGACACCCTTTCGGTGGACGACATCGCCGCGCTCCCGGAGTTCCAGGGTTGGATGAAGTCGTCCAAAGAAGACTTCCCGGAGCAGGTGGTCCGCGAGGGGCGCAGCCAGGAATATGTGAGTTCCAAGGTGCTCAAGATTCTGAACTCCATGATGAGCACAGGCGTCCTCAAGAAGGATACGCTGCTCACGGCATTCGTGCGCTACAAGGTGGCGGACCACTCGGGAGTGCGGCTCCAGCGGCTGCTGGCCACCGACCGCGAGTTCGTGAAGCTGCTTTCCGAGCAGGCTCCGGACCCCGAAGGCTGGATGCCGCTCAACCTGCGTCTTGTCAACGATGCCCTGCTCGCCCGCGGCGTGGAATGCTCGATCGAGATGCTCCGCCAGTTGCTGCGAAGTCTATCCGAGGACGGCCGTGGCTTCTCCGGGCAGACGGGCAGCCTTGATCTGCGTTATGTCGGGCACGACGCCTATCGCGTACGGGTCCGCCGGGAGTGGATGCAGGTCTCGGAGATCGCGGAACTGCGGCGGCGTGTCGCCGGACTGCTGCTGGAGACGCTTCTGGGCGGCGTGCCGGAGGAAACGGCGCCCAGGGGAGACCTCCTGGTGGAGTTTACCTTCGAAGCCATGGAGACGGCTTTGCAGCAGGACCTGGCCTTGCGTTCCGACATCCGCGACACGCAGGCGGCCATCGAGCGCGGACTTATGTTCCTGCACGAGCAGAACGTCATCATCCTGCAGAAAGGTCTGGCCATCTTCCGTTCCGCCATGACGGTCCGAATGCTGCCGGAGGCGGGTGGACAGAAATATACCGCGGAGCACTACGACGCACTGCAACACCACTACCGCGAACGCATCTTCCAAGTGCACGTGATGAACGAGTATGCACGCTACGGCCTGGAGAAGATCAAGGCTGCGCTCGAACTAGTCGTGGCCTATTTCACCATGGACAAGGAGGCGTTCATCCGGCGCTTTTTCAACGATACACCCGAGTTCCTGGAGCGGGCGACGACCGCGCGTTCCTATCGCGCCATCGTGGATTCCCTGGGCAACCGCGATCAGATTCGCATTGTCACGCAACCCATCAACAAGAACCTGCTCATCCTGGCAGGCCCTGGCTCGGGCAAGACGAGAACCGTTGTTCACCGCTGCGCGTATCTCCTTCGTGTCAAACGGGTGCGCCCCCGCGCCGTTCTGGTTTGCTGTTTCAACCATCAGGCCGCTCTGGAGCTCCGCCGGAGGCTGGCGGCCCTGGTCGGACGGGATGCCCTCGGGGTCATGGTCCAGACTTATCACGGCCTGGCGTTGCGCATCCTCGGTTTGTCCTGCAAAGGGATTGCCGAACGCGACGGTAAGGGGCCGGATTTCGATAAGGTCATCACGGACGCCGTAGCCGTGCTGCGCGGTGACCACGCGGTGCCCGGCGTCGAGCCCGACGATGTCCGGGACCGGCTTCTGGCCGGATTCGGGCACATCCTGGTGGACGAATACCAGGACATCGATGCCCCGCAATACGACATGATCAGCGCCATTGCCGGCCGGACGATTGGCGATGGCGATCGCAAACTATCGATCCTGGCGGTCGGGGACGACGACCAAAGCATCTACGGATTTCGCGGAGCAAACGTCGCGTTTATCCGCCGGTTCCGAGACGACTACCAGGCGGACGTAGCGCGCTTGGTCGAGAACTACCGCTCCACGCGGTATATCATCGAGGCTTCAAACCGGCTGATCACGCATAACCGCGACCGCATGAAGACCGACTACCCCATCCGCATTGACCAGGGTCGCGGCCTGCTGCCCGCCGGCGGTTTGTTCGGAGACAAGGATCCGCTGACTCGCGGCCGCGTCGCGCTGGTCGAAGTCGGCGATATTCTGGGACAAGCCGTGGCTGTAGTGAGAGAGATACAACGGCTCCGGTCGCTCGGGGCCTCCCATTGGAATGACATCGCCGTTCTCTCCCGCACGCGGCGCGATCTGGCCTTTGTGCGCGCGGCGGCAGAGGCCGAAAGAATCCCGGTCTGCTGGCCCATGGACCGGGGCAAGATCCCGCCATTGCATCGCATCCGCGAAGTTGCGCGGGTTCTGGATTTGCTGGCAAAGGAGGAGTCCGCAACGGCGCGTGGTACCGAGCTCGCGGCCAAACTCGGTGTTGCTTCTGACGTCCCGCCTGACAACCCATGGTCGGCCATGGTCCGGACCCTCCTGAGCGACTGGATCGAAGAAACCGCTGACGAACCCGCCCCGGTCAATGCGTTCGTCGAGTACGTGTACGAATCGCTCGCCCAGCGCCGCGGCGATGAACCGTTCGGCGACGGCGTCGTGCTGAACACCGTCCACGCCGCAAAAGGCAAGGAATATGCCCACGTACTTCTGTGCGGCAACTGGGCAGGAAACGCAGACACGTCGTTGGAGGAGGAGCGCAGGGTGTTCTACGTGGGCATGACGCGCGCCCGCCACACGCTCGCGGTATTCCGCCGGATGGATACGCGCAATCCGTTCACCGACGACCTTTCTGGCGCGTGCTTCGCGCCGCGGCGGGAGAGTGCGGGCGGCCCGACGGGTGACCTGCGGAATTGCGACTACGTTTTGTTCGGCCTGGATGACGTGTTCTTGGACTTCGCCGGGCGTTGCGCGGGAGACGACGGCATCCATACCGCGCTGATGGCCCTTCAGCCCGGCGATTGTCTGCGCATTCGCGCCAATGGGCAGCGCCCCGTGCTGGTCGCGCCGACAGGCACAGTCGTCGCACAGCTTTCGGCTGGCGCCGCGGATCGGTGGAGAAGCCGCCTCGCGATGATCGAACAAGTCCGCGTGGTAGGCCTGATCGCTCGGCGCCGGTCTGACTGCGTAGATGCCGAATACGCAGCGCGACTGCGGGCAGAGCGTTGGGAAGTCCCCGTTTGCGAGCTGGTCGTCTCGGTCGATCGACAAGACGAGCAACATCGCGGCTCGTAGCGCGGGCGGCGGCACATCTTCAACCACTACCGGCGCGCGACGCACTTTTTCAGGAATCGACCGACGCCACCAACCATGGACACCCCGGCCAGCGAATTCAGCTTGAGAAGAAAATCACGCCACAGACGGGTTTTCTGGCGGAAGTGCGTGGTCATCGACACCTCATGCCCCGCCGCGGTGGAATTGCGTCGTGTCCAAGGCTGACCGGCACATGGATGTAAAATAGCTCAAGTGAAGGCCGGGTTGCATCCGCCGCTAGATGATGTATGATTCTTGTCATGATTGCATTGACTACAGCCTTGACGGAGGGGCTCCGATGAAGGCGATAGCACAAATGGGACTTCTCTGGGGTTTGCTGGTGATGCTTTGGTTTTTCGGTTGCCAGTCAAATGAGCCCTTGACGGCACTTTCACTGCCCGAAATGACGCTGAAAGTGATTCGTGCTCAGCAGCAAGGTCTGCAATGGTTGGAGCATATGCAAAACAAGGATGGTTCCTGGGGCACGGGGGAGGACGAGATTCCCGCGGCAACTGGACTCGCTTTGCTCGCCTTTCTCTGGCATGGCGACTCGGGACCTACAGAGAAATACTGGGAATCGGTCAGGCGGGGATTGGAGTTTCTCATTGCAGAAATACAGTCAACCAACGGACTCGCATGCGGAGGTCGGAGACCTGCGTTCGGTCACGCCATTGCTGTCAAGGCTCTCTGCGAGGGCTATGACATTACCATGAACCCAAACCTCAAATACGCCTGTGAGAAGGGGTTGACAGAGATATGCCAGGGACAGCGAGACTCGGGACTGTGGAATGTCAGCGGCAGGGCAGGAGAGGATAATATCGACATTGTCGCATCGGTCTGGCAGGTGATGGCTTTGAAAAGCGGGGTGCTGGCGGGATTGGAGACAAACGGTTATCAGCGATGCCTTGGCAAGGCAGCGGATGCGATGGAGATAATCTTGGCAGCCGAAACCGACATTGACAAGCGGGTCGGAATTCTCTTGTGTCTTCAATTATGCGGGAGGGGCAGGTCGGCTGTCTGTCGGAGAGCCGTGGATGACCTGGCAACGCTGACTCCCGATTCGGAGAGCCCTTCGGACGGCGCCCGCTTCCTCCGTTGGTACCTTGCGATGCATGTATTCTATAATGAGGGAGGTCGTCTTTGGAGTCGCTGGCTCGAACTGCACCGTCCGTTACTGCTCAAGGAGCAGAAAAGATCAAGGAATGTTAATGGAAAAGAGGTCGGTTACTGGGAATCATCCGTCGAAGAGCAACGCTTCAGCAGGGTTTGCACGACTGCCCTTGCCGTCATGATGTTGGAAACATACCCACCCCATTATCTTCCTTCTTTTATCAACCTTCCAGCCGAGAAGGTCATCCAGCCTGGCTTCGGCGATGACATTGAAGTCGAGCTCAATTTGTAGGCTTGAACAGATGAAACCATCCCGACAAGCGAAAATCATGCTGAAGTGGACGGCGTTCGTAGCCTCACTGGCTGTCCTGATTGTTGCAGCCACGGTGACGCCCTCCTGCCAGCGTGTCTCGGCTGGAAATCAGGCTAGGCGAGCGACCACAGTTGCCACACTGGCCTGCATTCGTGCCGTGCTGGCAATGCGAGACCCGTTGCCGAGCACGCTGACAGAACTGACGGTCGGCTCTAAAAGCCAGCCCGCCCTTCTGACGGGAATCAGTTTACGGGACTCCTGGGGACAGCCGTTTCTGTACAGGGAGAGTGGCGGGACCAACTTCTTGCTGCGATCATCCGGCCCGGATCGACGAATGGGCACCAGAGACGATATATTCTAGCTGCTGTCGCGCATCGAATGCGAAGAAATCACCCGCCCCGCATGCAGCGGCAGAAGATATTAAACTGAAAGTCTAGCAATCCTCCCGGCGTCCAGGGAAGCCAAAAAGTTAATCACAGAACGCCCGATCCGGTTGATTCCCGCCCGGCGAATCTGCTACGCTTCAAGTGGTTCGGCGGGATGGCA
>CAYRPP010000083.1:0-7339 GCA_964426115.1 uncultured Lentisphaerales bacterium
GGCCCATCGGAGCCCGTGGTTGTGCGGTCTGCATGCGCTGTCGTCTCCCTTGCACTTGTCCACACCCGGTCTTACGGGTGACAATACATATATAACATGTTGCGATGCAATAATCTACAACTATTTTCGTTGGGGGGGGTGGGGGGTAGACAAACGCTCCGAAATATGGGACACTTTTCTTGTTCGTTTTGGGCGCGGCGTGTTGCCGCGCAGAAGACGATGGGGCGTAGGTTGGGGAGTCAGGCGAGACCACGGTGGCCAGCCGGGCGCTTCAATTTACAAAACGCCCCGGTCGCAAGCCGGTCTGTACGTCTATGCAGGCAGACAGGCCAGAAGGCGCAGCGACCGGGGGGTTTTGCAGGAGCCTCAGAGACGAACGACAGAACGGAAGAGATGTCATTCGCCAATGCGGGGGCGATCTGCACTTGGCGCGCGGCCGGGCCGGACGGCGGGAAGCTTTGGGTGCATCCCCTGTGCCGCCCGCTTCCCACGGGCCGCAAAGGGCCCTTCACGCCATTGGCAAATGGGTCCCTCCTGACCGTGGATGCCGCCGGCATCTCAATCAGCGAGAATGATGGTGCGACCTGGCCGCGGACGTTTCCCGCCGCGCACGGCCAGGAGCCCACGGAACCGGCGGCCTGCGCCGTGGTGGAAACGGCGGCGGGCACGCTCGTCATGGCCAATCTGGACACGATGGACGGTTGGTGCTCGTATGGAATCGGCGCAATCCGGAAGACTGCACGTAGCCCCTGTGGCGGACCGGAATGGGCTTTTCGGAATTCCCGGCCTCCTGGCACCGCGAGGAACTCTCGATTGCCTTGTCGGACGATGACGGAGGAACTTGGTCGCGGCCGCTCGTGATCGCGAGACTCAGGGGCGGACAGGTGAGCTATCCCCACGTGATCGAACGGCGGGAGGGGGAACTCTGGATCACGGCCGGCTTTGCCTCCCGCAAGTGGTTCAACGAAGATCCTGTTCCGTTCGGGGTCTCCATCCGCGAGTCTGACCTGCTTGCCGCGGCACGAGCCTGACCGCCCGGATTACCGGCATACCACCCGCTCCGCCATCAGGAGTTTCTTCGACTGGATCACCCAACGGTAGCGAACCGCGGATCAGCAAGAAACCCGCGCGGCAGGACAATCGATGCGGCCAGGTCTGGCGAGAACAGCCCTGGGCCGCCTCCCCGCCCGACTAGCGGCCACCTTTCTTTCGTTTGACGCGATCCGGGGGAATGTCTATCTTACGGAGTATGTCTGACATAACTGCCTTCGCCGATTCCGCGCTGCATGGCGCGCTTGCCGTCCGGTGGACGGGACATATGGCGAAGCGGGCAACGGAAGACGTGTCGGTAGACCGGCGAGGGGGGCGGGTGCATGATCTATGGATAAGAGACTTGCTGCGGAACATGGGGTGGTCTGTCGCTTGTCGGGCGAACGGTTCGGGTATTTCGGCTGGCCCACGGTGGCACGGATGGACGACGGAACGCTGCTGGTGGCCAGTTCGGGGCTTCGTTCTGAGCATGTTTGCCCGTTCGGCAAGACGGTGCTGAACGTCAGCCGCGACAACGGACGCACCTGGTCGGGGCCCCGCGCCATCCAGGACTCCATGATCGACGACCGCGACGCGGGAATCGTCAACCTCGGCGGCCGGCGCCTGCTGGTCACCTGGTTCCGGTTCGACGCTCGCCTGTACCTCAACGATCGCTGGCCAACCGGCACCGAACGAAAGGCTTGGGAAGCGGCATTTGCGACGTGGACCGACAAAGACGTCAACGCCCTGCTGGGTTCCTGGGTGATGCTCAGCGACGACGGCGGCGAGACCTGGGGCGATCCACTGCGGGCGCCGGTATCGACGCCCCACGGCCCTGTGCGGTTGGCGGACGGGTCTCTGCTTTACCTGGGCAAATCCTACGCGACATGGGCTGACATGAACAAAGGGCAGATCATAGCAGCCCGCAGTGCCGATGGCGGTCGCGCATGGGAAACGCTCGGCGCCGTGCCCGTCTACCCGGGCACCGATCCTGCCAACTACCATGAGCCGCACCTCGTCGAACTGCCGTCGGGCCGACTGCTGGGGATGATCCGCATCGAGAACCATAGCGGCAAGTCACTGGACAAGGTCGGCATCCCCCCGTTCAGCATGATGCAGACCGAGTCCGATGATGGGGGAAAAACGTGGACGCTTGCCCGTCCGCTCGG
This sequence comes from uncultured Lentisphaerales bacterium, assembly GCA_964426115.1. Lineage (GTDB taxonomy): Bacteria > Verrucomicrobiota > Kiritimatiellia > RFP12 > JAAYLN01 > JAAYLN01. Next base: position 2,199 of record CAYRPP010000083.1, read on the forward strand.
ATTTCTCGGTTCGCCGCCGCACTTGCTCCGGCACTCGTCGGGGGTGCTGATCCTGGCATACGGCTTCCGCCAGAAGCCCTTTGGCCAGCGTGTGGCCATCAGTCGTGACGAGGGCGCGACGTGGGATCACGACTGGGTACTTCGTGACGACGGTCCGGACAGGGATCTGGGCTACCCGTCCACCGTCGAGTTGGGCGATGGCAGTCTCTTTTCCGTCTGCTACCAGAAAGCCGCGGCTGGCGAGAAATGCTCGCTCTTGTGGTCGCGCTGGCAACTGCCCAACGTGGAAGGCTGACGGCGGGGAGTCATGCCGATGCTTCTGGTGGCTGGCTGGCTGGCGGCCAATCTGTTGCTCGCCCTCTGGATGGGGTGTCGGCGGCGTCTCTGGGAACGCCGGGTGCGCCGCGGCGCGGATGGCGTCCTGGTCGACGCCGCGCCCTTCACCGTCGGCCACGGTGACGTCGCCCTCCTGCTGGTGCATGGTTTCGCCGACACGCCCGCGGTGTTCGGGGCGTTAGCCGCGGCGTTGGCAGCACGCGGGCTGGCCTGCCGCGCCATGCGGGTGCCCGGCGCCGGCGAGCCGCGCGCGGCCGCGGCACTCCAGACGCCCGACGCCTGGATCGCGGCGTTGCGCGCCGAGGCGTCGGCGCTGCGCGCGAACCACCGGGAGGTATGGCTCCTGGGACACTCGATGGGGGGCGCCCTGGCGCTGCTCGCCCGGCTCGAGGATCCCGCCGCGGCCGACGGACTGATCCTGCTCGCGCCCCTGTTCGCAGTTTCGCCCGCCCGCGCGCCGCTCCTGCCGCCGCGGTGCTGGTTCCGCATCGCGCGCGCCGTTCTGCCGCTTGTACGGACATTGGATTCGAGCTTTCCAATGGATGTCCTCACCAGCGGCGGCAAAGCGGCCGGCTACACCCGCGACCGCTTCTTTCCCGTAGCGACCTACCGGGGAATCTTCGCACTGACCGACCGCCTGCGCGGCCGCGGCGCCGAACTGCAAGCGCCGCTGTTCGCCGCGCTGGTGGCGGGAGACCGCATCGTCGATACTGCCGCCGCGCAGGCCTGGCTCGCCGACTGCCCGTCGCCGCGCCGCCATGTCGAGACGCTCGACGGCTGTGGACATGCGTTGCCGCAGGAGACGCGCCTGGTGCCCGGCCTGGCCCGCCGCATCGCCGACTTCATTGCCTGTCCGGCAGCCGACGGCCCGGCAGCACCGTCACCCCGGTGTGGAGCCCGATGAGCTGCTCGACCGCTCATCCGTGACGGGCTGAGCGCCACCGCCCGGCGCGCCGGGTGCCGACGCAGCGTCGTTACCGCCGCCGGCCAGCAGGGAGGCGCGCAGGCGCGCCATGAGCGCGTCGATCGCGCTTTCGCCGACGAGTCCCTCTATATACGAGAGCACGGCATGGTAGACGCCATGGTGACGGCAAAAGATCAGTCCGAGGCCCGGCGGCGCGGGAATGACCGGGAAGTGCATGCGGTCGCGGATGGGGCATCCCAGTAGATGTGTCGCCCGCATGACGGATTCACCCAGGCAGGTGAAGCCGAAGGAGGAGAGCCGGTTGCGGTAGAGCTTCATGAAGAAGTGCCAGAGACCACGGGCCGGCAGGATGCGCATCAGCAAATTGGAATCCTCGATCGCCTCCGGCAATCCCTCCCTGACCTGCGCGACGAGCTGGTTCCGCACCTCGGCCGCCAGCGCGTCGCGGTCGTTTGCCAAGCCGAGGGGAAACTGGAAATAGAGGAAAGAGAGCCTGTTGAAGAACAAGTGCGGGATCCGCCGCGAGGTTCCGGGCTTGTCGGTCGACACGGAGACGACGAAGTCGGACGCCCCGCGCCCGTCGAACAGCGGAAGGAAGACCTCCGACGCCGTGGCCAGCAGGTAGGGCGCGAGCATCAGGTAGCCCGCCACGCGGAAAGCCTTCTGCTCGATGCGCCGCGACTCCTCCGGCGCGAAGGTCATCAGGCGGAAGCGGAAGGGACGGCGGTGCGCGTCGTCCGGCAGCGGCAAACAGGCCGTATCGCCCGCCGCCAGGCGCCGCATCATGCGGTTGACCTTCTGCCCGCTCCTCAGCTTATCGAGCCACTGATCCAGCCGGGCATCCTCCGTTAGACGGGCGGGCGGGAAATCGGCTTCCTGTGCCTCGCCGTTGATATGGCGGATGAAGAGGTCGATGAAGGCCTCGGCCCCGTCGGCATCGAAGAGCACGTGATCGAAGGAGAAGAGCAGCAGGCACTGCTCGCGGCCCGCCTGCACGATGTCGAGGGCGGCCATCCATCCCGCGCGCGCCGCACGGGTGTTGATCAGCCGCTCGACGTGCCGGAGCAGATCCGCAGTATCGGCGTGCTGCGTCTGCTCCATGCGGCCGACGGGCGCCGGGCGTGCCGGGTCGGACGCCGCCGGCTGCCGCCAGTAGGGCGCCAGGCACCAGCAGCGTGCCGGCCCGCCATGGAGCACGGGAAAACGGGCGCAGAAGCCCTGGAATGCCTGTCCGATGCGAGCGCCGTCGGGGGCGCCGTCCAGGTGGACCGCGATCAGGAACATGCAGCGCCGACCGGTCGTGAGCGCTGTGCCCGCGCTCAGCGCCGCCACGCACCAGTCGGCCCCGCCTAGATAGCGTCTGCCGGGTGAACTCGGGACCTTCATTCCGGCGCCGCCTGCACGATGCGCCGCGTGAGACGCGACAGCGTGGCGAAATCCTCCTGCGCGAGCCGGGATGTCATCAGCGGAAGGCGAAAGCGCTTCTCGATGAAGACGAGCAGGTCGACAAAGCCCATGGAGTCGAGTCCCAGCTCATGCAGGGGCTGCTCGGCCCCGATCTGTTCAACGCTCCGCTCCATCAGCATCGCCACGTGTCTGCGCAGTTCCAAAAGCACCTCGGACTCGTTATTCATGGACATGCGTGCTCCTCTTGCCTGCGTTCATGCTGGAGCGTGATCACGCGGCCGCCGCCGCACGCCGGCACGATCTCGATCCGCGCCTCGCGCCAGGGGCGCGTACCCGCGGGCGGCTCCGGCGGTGTCCCGTTTCCGGTATAGAGACGCTGCTCCCGTAGCATGAGCGCGGCCGCGGCCAGATTGAAGGCCGCGCCGATGCGCAGGCTGCCCCAGTAAGGCGTCAGGCACAAATGCGGGATGCCGCCGTCTCCCGCCGCAAGGCCAGGTTTTGGCGGCATGGCTCCCAGGGCATCCCGGTCTATCAGGCGGCAGACAGCGCCGGGCTGCGACACGGCTTCCGCGGCGACCCGCAGGGAACCCTCGCGCTCCAGCCGGAAGCAGACGGCGCCCTCGCCGGGAACGGTTCCGCGCATGGCGTCGTCCTGCGCCGGATCCGCCTGGCGCCCGGCATCCGCGGCGCGCCACTTGCGCCGCACCACGTGGGCCAGCACGTCGGAAAGCTCGTCCACGGCGGCCACGAGCACGGCGTCGCAGCGTCCGCCCGCCAGCCAGGCCCCGGCCAGCGACAGCGCCCCGGTGAAGGGCGACGCGAGATCGGACAACGTCAGCACGGGCCCATGCAGGCCGGCGGAGGTGGCGATCATGGACGCCGCGGCCGCATGCACGGACTGCGAGAAGAGGGTGGGCGAGGCCTTTTCGCCGCCGAAGTCGAGCATCTCGCCTATATAGCGGAAGACCGTCGCATGCGGCCCGAGGGCCGTTGCCAGAATGATTCCCGTGCGCCGCGGGTCGGCGGCGCACCCCTGCCAGGCCTCCATGCCCGCAAGCAGCGCCATCTTGCAGAAGCGGTCGGCCCGCCGCGCCGGGGCCAGCACGGGATTGCCCAAGAGCGCCTCGGGCGGCAGCGCCAGCACGGGGATGGACTCCCGCTCCAGCATGCGGGGCTTAGGCGGCTCGGCCTCCCGCAGCGCGGCCTGCAGCCGGCCGACACCCGCACCGCCGGCGAAAACCACGCCCATGGCGGCGATCTTCATGGTGTGCCCTCCCGCAGCGCCAGCACCAGGGCGGCATTGTTGCCGCCGAAGGCCAGCGCCGTCGACAGGGCATGACGGCGGACAACGGGTGTGACGGCGGTCAGCGGTGCAAAGGGAATGGCATCGTCGCGGTTCGCGAAGCCGGCGCAGGCGGATATCCATCCCTCGCGCAGCGCGAGCGCCGTGAAGACGGCCTCGATGCCGCCGGCCGCGCCCAGGGCATGGCCGGTGAAGCCCTTGGTCGAGACCACGCGAACCCCCGGGCCGAAGCAGCGTCCCAGCACCTGTCCCTCGATGCGGTCGTTCTCCCTGGTCGCGGTTCCATGCGCATTGACGAAATCGACGCCCGCCGCGTCGATGCCCGCGTCGGCGAGAGCCACGCTGATGGCCTGTTCCAGCCCCAACCCCTCCGGATGCGGCGACGTGAGGTGGTAGCCGTCGGCGGCCGAGCCGAAGCCCGCCAAGGCCAGCGGTGTGTCGCGCCCGCGGCGGGCGGCCGAGGACGGGCTCTCCAGCAGCAGCACGCCGGCGCCCTCGCCGAGATTGAGTCCTTGGCGGTCGCGGTCGAAGGGACGGCACGGCTCGGGGCTGGCGAGGCCCAGCGCCTGGAAGCCGCTGGCGGGAATCGCGTTGAGTTCGTCCGCGCCGCCCGCCAGCACGGCATCGCACTGGCCCGCGCGCAGCCAGTCGAGCGCCACGCCCAGGGCGTCGGTGCCGGAGGTGCAGGCGTTGACCGGCGTCATCACCGGTCCCGACGCCTGGATGGCGCGTGCCACGCGCTCGGCAAGGCTACCGGCGGCAAAGCGGTCCACGGCGTCGAGGGGAGGCGCGCCGGTCTTGCGGTAGGCGTCGTAGAAGCCGATGTCGTTGAGCTGGCAGGCGACGGTGGTGCCGAGGCAGACGCCCAGGCGGAACCGCGCCGGGGGCGTGCCGAGCCCCGCGTCGTCGAGCGCCTCGCGGACGGCGGCCAGGGCCAGGTGGAAAGTGCAGTCCGTGTCGGGATGCTCGCCCGCGGCTGCGAACATCGGGCGATTCGAGGCGAAGGCCGGGAAGCGGCGCGGCGCAGGAAGCGGGCGGATGCCCTTCCGCAGAGTCGCCAGCGACGCGGCCACACCGAGGCCGGCGGCGGAGACCACACCCAGCCCCGCAATCAGAGCCTCGTTGTTCATGCCGTCCGGCAGGCGATCCTAGGCATGCTGCCGCTCGTAA
>CAYRPP010000084.1:0-1089 GCA_964426115.1 uncultured Lentisphaerales bacterium
TGCACGGCGTCGGGCGTGCAGAGGTCGATCCAGGACTGGAGCCAGCGCTTGAGTTCCGGGTTTTTCAGTTGGTTGAGGGTCATGATGATCCTTGCTTGGGTTTGCGCCTCGTTGACGCGGCGCGCCGAATGACCATTAAGTATAGTCTCGGCGTTGCATTCCGGCAAGCGAAAACGCCGCTGGGCGATTTTTCCACGATATCACGGCGGGAATTCGCCGCCTCCGTGAGGGCGATGCGGTCATGCCCAGGGATGTATGCGTTCCTCGCGCTCATGGGCATCGTCCTCGAAGGTGTGCTGCTCTTCTGGTCGTTGAAGTACACGACCGCCGCCCGCAGCAGTCTGTTCGCCAACACCTCGCCGATCTTCACGGCCCTCCTGGCGGCGTTTATCCTCCGCGAAGGGCTTGACCGGCGCAAGGCGATCGGCATGGCGATCGGCTTCGCCGGGGTGGCGGTGGCGATCGTGAGCCGCGGCGCGGGCGATCTGTATCTTACGGCGGCAAGCGTGGCGGGCGATCTGCTGGCGCTGGGGTCGGGCGTTTGCTGGGCCGCCTACACCGTCTGGGGGATGGAGGCCACCCGAAAGCACGGCAGCCTGACCAGCACGATCGTCGTGGTGTGGCTCGGGACGGCCATGCTCCTCGCGTTGACGCTCGTCATGCGTCGGCCGATGGTCTGGGCTCTTCCGCTGCGGCTTTGGCTGGCGATCCTGTATCTGGGGGTGATCGCCAACGGCGTCGCCCTCGTCTGCTGGTTTGCCGCGCTGAAGTACCTGAAGGCGGGTGAGGTGGGCGCCTTCGGCTATGTCAGCGCCATCCTCACGATGCTGTTGTCCTGCGCCCTGCTGCGCGAGCGGTTCGGCGTCGGTTTCTTCCTGGCCATGTTCGGGGTCTTTGCCGGCGTGTATCTGATGATGGAGAGAAAACCGGGCGTCGTCGTCAATCGAGAGGCGAACGATCGACGAGGGACTGGAGCATCCGGGGATCGCGGCGCGCGCCGCGCGCCGCCCGGGGGGTATCCATGAAGCTGTATGTTTTCCAGAGCGGTTCCATCCGGACCTTGCGGCGGCTGATCGTTCGAGACGGTGG
>CAYRPP010000084.1:1189-7317 GCA_964426115.1 uncultured Lentisphaerales bacterium
TTTTCCAGAGCGGTTCCATCCGGACCTTGCGGCGGCTGATCGTTCGAGACGGTGGCGAGGTCCCCATGGTTGTTCCCGTCTTTTTCTTCCTCATCGTTCACCCGAAGGGCAACGTGCTGTACGACGGCGGGCAACCGGCATCCGCGATCGGCGATGATCGGCGGAAGCCACATGCGCGACGCTGGAGCGGATTCGCCGCCTGCGCGCGGCAGGTGTGCGCCTCGTCACGGGACACGATTCCGCCAATCTGGCACTCCTTTCGCTCGCGCCCCGTTCCGTTTGAAGCGGCCGAGGGCCCGTGTCCGGAATCGTGGGCTAAGGTTCCAGGGGATCGATCGTCGGATTCTCCGGCCAGTCTCCGATTCTCTGGACCAGCATCAGCGCGCCCTTCTGCAATATCGGCCATACCCCGGATGCAACAGCGCGTGATGCCCTTCGCATCAACGGTGATTTTGACCACGCCCGGCTCCAGCAGCGGCTGGGCCTCGCGGCATTTTTTCATCGGCATCGTTCTGACTCCTGAATCGGCAAGGGCCTGCGTCATTCACCGACGCAACGCGGGCGGAGGTGTTGTGCGCGGACCGGTGGTTTAAGCCTCCGGAAACTGCGCCAACAGCCATGGCGCGGTCTCGGTCAGGCTGTCGAAGGCGGCGTCGGCCGTTTCCCGCAGCGCCTGCCGCTCGTGCGGGTAGCTGGGGATGACCGCGACCCGCAGGCCGGCGCCGCGCGCCGCTCGCAGGCCGGCCATGGTGTCTTCGACGGCCCAGCAGCCAGCACCAGGATCAGCGCCCAGGCGGCGCAGCGCCTCGGCATAGACGGCGGGATCGGGCTTGCTGGGGCCAACCTCCTCGGTGCTCAGTGTGAGCCGGAAGAGAGGCTCCCAGGCGAGACCGTCGAGCACGCTCCGGATGAGCCGCCGCGGCGACGAGGAGACGAGGGCCATCGGAACGCCGCGTCGGTGCAGCTCGCGGAGCAGGGCGTCGGCGCCGGGCATGGCCGGCGGCTCCCGCCGCAAGCGCTCGCCGACCTCATCCTTGATGGCCTCGCCGAGGCGGCCGGGATCGACTTCGAGGCCGGGGTTGCGCCGGAGCACCAGGCGGATGCCATCGGCGGTGGCGAGTCCCGCGCAGTCCTCCAGCAGATCCGGCGTAACCACCAGCCCCGCCGCGGCGCAGCAGGACGCGATGGCCCGCTTCCAGATCGGCTCGGAGTCGATCAGCGTGCCGTCCATGTCGAAGAGGAGGGCGCCAGGCATTCCGGCGGGCTTCTTCCTTGTCGCGGGCCTTCTCGGGTGCATCATTGTGACCTTCAAAACATGGAACTCAGGAAAGCAGGAAGAGAAGCCCTAAAACGCGACATTTCGTGGGTTCCTGCGTTCCAGATTTTCGGGCCGTTCGGATAGTTCATCACGCCACAGGAGCGTGTCCGGCGAGCGCGCGCTCAGCGCCGCGCAGGCGCGCGCAGACGCGCTTGCGGCCCAGCAGCGCCAGCATCTCGAAGAGACCGGGGCCCTCGCCGCTGCCGGAGACCGCCACCCGCACGGGATGGACCATCGCCCCCATGCCGATGTTCCGCGCCTCGCCAAAGGCGCGCAGCGCGTGCTCCGTCGCTTCCGCCGTGAATTCCGGCAACCCATCGAAGAGCTCCGCAACCTGCCGCAGCAGGTCGAGCGCGCCGGCGGGCCGCAGGCGCTTCTCGACGGCCTTGGGATCGAAGGCGTACTCCTCGGTGAAGAAGAAGGCGCAGTTGCCGGGCACTTCGCTGAAAATCTTGGTACGCGGGATCATCAGGTCGAGGACCGCTTTCCAGGTCTCGTCCGCCACGGCCGCGGGATCAAGGCCCGCCGCGGCGAGGCGGTCGCGGAAGACGCCGTCGATCGTCCCGCGCGGCAGACGCCGCAGGTACTCGCCGTTCATCCAGACGAGCTTCTTGATATCGAACCGCGCGGCGCTCGACTTGCAGCGGTCGAGATCGAAGGCGGCGACCATCTCGTCGCGCGAGAGGATCTCGCGGTCGTCGCCCGGCGCCCAGCCCAGCAGCGCCAGGAAGTTGAAGAGCGCCTCCGGCAGGAAGCCCTGCGTCTGGAAGTCGCCCACGAAGGCCGCGCCGTCGCGCTTGCTGTAGGGCTTGCCCATGTGGTTGACGATCATCGGCAGGTGGGCGTAGACCGGCGGCTCGGCGCCCATGGCGCGGAAGATCTGCAGATGCTTGAAGGTGTTCTCGACGTGGTCGTCGCCGCGGATGACGTGCGTGATCCCCATGTCGCAATCGTCCACGACATTGGCGAGATGGAAGACCGGCGTGCCGTCCGAGCGCACGATGATGAAGTCCTGGGTGTCCTCCGCCTGCTTGCGGAGGCGCCCCTTGACGGCATCCGTGAACTCGACGCGCCCGGTCTTCGGCATGCGGCAGACGATGCACTCGCCCTTGCCGTCGCGGTTCTCGCGGTAGGCCGTCCCCGCGGCGACCATGGCCGCGGCGACCTCGAGGTGGCGCGCGGTGCGGGCGCTCTGGTAGACGGGCGGCTCGTCGGAGGACATCCCCAGCCACTCCATGACATCGAGCAGCGTGCGGATGGCCTCGGGCGTCGAGCGCTCGCGGTCGGTGTCCTCGACGCGCAGCAGGAAGGCGCCGCACGTGTGGCGGGCGTAGAGCCAGTTGAAGATGGCGGCGCGGATGTTGCCTATGTGCACCTGTCCCGTGGGACTCGGTGCAAAGCGGACGCGTACTGACATGGGCGGGGGCTACTCCAGGCTGACGCTGATGGCGGAGATGGCCGAGATCTCGGCGCCGATGGCGCTGACGACGCTGTCCTCGACCGGGCGGTTCAGCTTGAAGATCAGCAGCGAGCGGTTGGTTCGGGGGTCGTGCGGGTTGCGCATGTCCTCAATGTTGATGCCGAGGTCGGCCAGGCGGCGGCTGACGGTGGCGATGACGCCCGGGCGGTCGTCGTAGATGCAGAAGAGCATCGGCCCGCTGGGCTCGAAGTAGAGGCGGTCGAACTCGTTGATGCGCGCGACCATCAGGCGGGATTCGGTGACGGTACCGCGGACGCTGGTGCGCTGCAGGCGGTTGCCGGACTCCTCGACGATCAGGTCGAGGGTGATCGAGTTGTGGAAGCCCTTGTCGGGGTCGACCGGGCGGTTGACGTACTCGATGCCCATTTCCTTGAGGAACTTCACGGCCGCCTTGTAGTCGTTCAGGCGGTCGAAGCCGTCCCAGAGGCCGGAGAGCACGGAGACGAGCAGCCAGTTGGCGTAGGGTTCGAGCTCGCCGTAGAAGCTGGTCTCGATCATCTTGACCGGCGCGGCGACGCCGGCCAGGGCGCGCGTTAGGCGCGCGCAGGCGAAGGCCAGGTCGCAGTAGGCCTTGTCGAGCCCGTCGGGGATGTCGCGGTTGACGATGTAGGCCGTCGAGCCGCGCTCGTCGAGGTCGATCAGCTCCTCGGCCGCGCGGCGCGCGGCCACGAAGTTGGCCTCGTGCGTGCTGGCGCCCAGATGGGGCATCATGATGTCGGCGATGTCCGCCACGGACTTCGGACCCTCGGCGTCCTTGGGATAGACGTCGGTCATGAAGCGGAGCTGCTTCGCGGCCTTCACGGCGCGGATGGCCTCCTCGTCCACGATTCCCGCGCGGGCGCAGTTCACGATGCGTGCGCCCTTCTTCATCAGACCCAGCAGGCGCGGGCCGACCAGCTTGCGCGTCGCCTCGGTCTCGGGGATGTGCAGGGTGACGATGTCCGACTCGCTAAAGAGCTCGTCGAGATCCACGGGCTCGATGCCCGCCTCGCGCGCGCGCTCGCCGGGGACGAGAGGGTCGTAGCCCAGCAGGCGGCAGTCGAACCCGCGCAGGCGCTTGGCCACGAGACGGCCGATGTTGCCGAGGCCCACGATGCCGACGGTCTTGCCGGCCAGTTCGGTGCCCATGAAGGCCTTCTTCTCCCACTGGCCGGCGCGGGTAGAGGCGTCGGCGGGGATGACGAAGCGCATGTCGGCGAGCAGCAGGGCGATGACCTCCTCGGCCACGGCGTTGGCGTTGGCGCCGGGTGTGTTCATCACGTCCACGCCGCGCTTGCGGGCGTATTTGGTGTCGATGGTATCGAAACCGGCCCCCGCGCGCACGATCACCTTGAGTTCCGGCAGCAGATCGATCACCGCGGCCGTGACGGGCTCGCTGCGGACGATCAGCGCGTAGGTGTCGGGATGGGCGGCAACCAGCGTCTCTATCGGCGTCTTGGCGTCCTGGACAACCGTGTAGCCGCCATGGGCATCGAGTGTCCGGGCCGCGACCGTGTCGAGCTTGGTGGGAATCAGAACCTTTTTCATGCTTCTACGCGTCCCGTTCCTTTTGGTATGGTAACGACCGTGCCCGCGATGCCGCCGCGGCATCCGCGTGCGGCGGGATCCATGGCGCGGGTTTCAGTGAAGGGCATTTTAATCGGCACAGGCATGCGAATCAAGGGTATTCAGGAACGGTCGCCCCGCGCGCCCCGCGGCGGCGCCCCGGCGTGGTGGCCCGGCGTGCGGGCGGCGGCGGGCGCGGGCCTGGCGCTGCTGCTGGCCGCGTGCCTGCCGGCCACGGCTGCCTCCCCGCTGCCGCGCCCGGCGCCGGAGACGGGGCCCGACGGCGTGCAACTGCTGGAACCGAAGGAGACGGTCTCGCGGATCGAGCGCAAGACCACCGGCCTGATCTTCCGGCGGCCGGACGCCGCCAGCGCCGCCGAACAGTCGGCGCTGGCGCGGCGCATGGAGGCGGCGCAGAAGCCCCGCCGCGCCGCCCGCGCCTACGACGCCCTCGTCTGCCGCTGGCCCTACGCCCCCGAGGCCGCCCCCGCCCAGCAGCGCCTCGCGGAACTGCTCGAGGCGCGCCGCGACTACCGCCAGGCGTTCTACGAGTACCGCTACCTGCTCCACTACTACCCCGATAAGGTCGCCCCGGAGACGATCCTCCAGCGGCTCTTCGCCATCGCCAACCATCACCTGGGCAAGGGGCGCGAGCACGTCGCCCTGGAGCAGTTCATGCAGATCGCCGACCTGGCGCCGCAGTGGCGTCTGACGCCGCAGGCGCTGCTGCAGGCCGGCCTGCTGCAGGCCGCGGACAAGGAGTGGGACGCGGCCATCGTCACCTTCGAGCGCCTCGCGTCCAACCATCCCGGCACCGCGGAAGCCGGGGAGGCCGCCGCGCAGGCGGCGCATGCCCTCTACCGCCTCGCGCGCCGCTACCCGGAGGACGAGGCTGTCCAGACCCGCGCCCTGGCGGCCTTCGCGGCCACCTTGCGCGACTATCCCGGGCACGCCGACCGCGAGGTGCTGCAGGAAGAGATGGCGGATCTGCTGGCCCGGCGCTATAATCACCACTTTGATGCCGCCCGGTTCTACGATTCGCCGCGCTTCAAGCCCGAAACGGCGGTCGCCGCCTACGAGGAGTTCCTGCGGCGCTTCCCGTCTGCGCCGCAGGCGGATACCGTCCGCCGCCGCCTCCGGGAACTGGCCGGCACGGACGACGAGTGAAGCACCGACTTAGAAGGAGCACACCATGAGAAACACCGTTTTCGCCCGTTCGTTGCTGGCCGGCGGCGCCGCGGCGCTCGCCCTCTTGCTCATGTCCGGCTGCGTCGGCTACCAGGTCGGCACCACGCTGCCGCGGCACCTGCGATCCGTCTCCGTCGAGAGCTTCAAGAACGAGAGCGGCGAGCCGCTGCTCGATGCGGAGCTCAAGCGGGCGGTGCTGCAGGAGATCCAGCGCGAAGGCCAGTTGCGCCTGCTGGACCGCGAGTCGGCCGCCATCCACCTGTCGGGCACGATCACCGGCTACTCGCTTGAGCCGATGCGCTACGACCAGAACCGTCCAAAAACCGTCTCCGAGTACCGCTCCCTCGTCACGGTGCGCATCCGGGCCGTAGAGGCCCGCACGGGCAAGGTCATTGTCGAGCAGAAGGTGGTCGGTGACGCCACGCTCAGCGCGGCCGGCGACCTGACGACGCTGCGACGCATGGCATTGCCGGAGGCGGCCCGCCAGGCCGCGCACGAGATTGTCAACGCGGTGGTCAGCGCCTGGTAGGGCCCCCTCTCCCCACGCCATGACCAATCGACTGCACGAGGCGCTCAATACCTGGAACAGCCGGCGGA
>CAYRPP010000085.1:0-7317 GCA_964426115.1 uncultured Lentisphaerales bacterium
AGCGTCTCGCCGACGCAGACGATCGGCACCAGACCGGCGGCGAGGGCGGCCTTGGCCTTGGCGTTGACCTGCGCGTCGGTCTCGCCGAAGAGGGCGCGGCGTTCGCTGTGCCCGAGAATCACGTACTTGACGCCGGTCTCGACCAGCATCTGGGCCGAGACCTCGCCCGTGTAGGCGCCCGCGGCGGCCGGATGCATGTTCTGGGCGCCTAGCCCGATGGAACTTCCTTTGAGCGCCTCGGCGGCGGCCGCAAGATCGACCAGCGGGGGGCAAACGACGACCTCCACCGGGCAGGCCGCGCCGTCGAGTAGCGCGCGGATGCCCGCGATCAGCGCCCGCGCCTCGGCGGGAGTCTTGTTCATCTTCCAGTTGCCGGCAACAATCTTCGTGCGCATCAGTCTGACCATCCACTTGTTCTCTTGAAAAGCGGAATTATAGCCAGACATCCCGAAATTCGCAAGACAGGATTCTCCGCAGGATTCTCCGCAGAAGGCGACTAGCGACTACTAGCGCACCATCAGCACGGTGCCGTCCGGCGGGACATGCTCGTAGGCGCCGATATTCACCTTGGAAGTCCTGATGCGGGACATGCCGTAATCGTCTTATGCCTTGCCCATCGCCAGCATGAGCATGCCGCCGAAGATCGTGGCGATCCCCGCCCACTGTGTTGCCGAGATATCCGACCGGAAGACTAGTGCGAGGGCCAAATGGGTGAGCAGGAACGATCCTCCCACGCAGATGCCCATGGCGATGTTCGGGTTCATGGCCTTGTATACCATCATTAGCAGCCAGATGCTGGTGAACCCAAACAGGTTGCCGCCGAAAAAGCCCCACCACCATCGGCCGTCCGGTAAGCTTCCCCACTTGAAGAGCAACTGCGCAACCACCTGCATCCCAATGAAGACGCCGATCGAGGCGGCCGTTCCAGAAGTCATCGTCAGCCTTTCGTGCCTTACCCCGCGCTGCCATGGTGCCAGGGGGGGGAGTCGAACCCCCACGCCTTTAAGGGGCGGTGGATTTTGAGTCCACTGCGTCTGCCATTCCGCCACCCTGGCGCGCGGCATGAGGCTCTATATACCACAAGGCTTCCGGTCGTCGCAACGCAAAAGCCAGACGCAGAAGCCAGACTGTGGCAAGAAGCCAGACTGTGGTTGCATCACCGGACCGGTTGTTGTAATTTATCCCCGTGACCGAGATGCCAGCACAAGACGCTGATGCGCGCGATACGGCGCCGCGCATGTGGACGGTGCGCGCCGAGGACGGCGCCACCTTCGGGCCGGCCACACTCGCCTCGCTGCAGGCCTGGGCGCGCGACGGGCGCCTGGCGCCCGGCCATATGGTTTCGTCGGACGGAAAATCCTGGCAGCCCGTCACCTGCATCCCGCAACTGGCGATGGACTGGGTGGTCGAGATTTCTCCGGGTACCTTCTACGGCCCGGTCCACGCTCAGGCGCTGGAGGAACTGGTGCGCGACGGCTCGCTCGTCCCGGACGTGCCGCGGTTCTCTCGCGCGGCCGCTTCCGCGGCGCCGGATGCCGTCCCCGGGGCCGAACACGAGGCGCTGGCGCGGCGGCTGGAGACGCTGCGAGCGGCCTTCACCGCGCGCACGGAGGAGCTTGATGGGCAGCTACAGTCTCTCGCGGCGGAGCGGGACCGGCTGAAGGGCGAGCTCGGCACCAAGGATATCGAGTTCGAGGCCGAACGCCAGGCCTTCAAGGCCGCCGAGAGCCGTCTGCAGGCTGACCTGGCGAAGGCGCGGGCGACCTCTGCCGGCTTGGAGCAGCAGATCGGCCAGACGCAGCGGCGCGAGCGCGAGCGCGCCGCGTCGGCGGCGCGCATTGCCGAGCTCGAGGCGCGGCTGGGCGAGGCCGACGAGCGCCTGAAGGTGGGCGAGGCCGCCCACCAGGCATCGCTGCAGCAGGCGCGGCAGGCGCTGCGCGAAGCCGAGAAGGCACTGCTGGCAGAACGCGCCGCGCAGGCGCGGCACCGGCAGGAGGCACAGGCAGCCGCCGGGACGCTGAAGGCCCTGCGGCTGCGCGAGGAGTCGCTGCGCAAGCTGATGCAGCAGGCGGGCGCCCTGCTTGGGAGCGAGACGCCACGCCACGAGACGCCCATCGAGGATGGTGTCGTGGCGGACGCGGCTCCGCCGCCGCGCAGCGACCTCTCCTCTCTCAACCAGATCGAGGCCCAGGCGCAGCGCGAGATCAGCCGCCTGGGCCAGAAGGCCAACCTGTTCGGCAAGCGCAAGTGACCGTCATGGCTGATCAAAAGGAAGATTCACGGAGCTGGTTCCTGCGCATCGCGAGCGGCACCGTCTTCGGTCCGGTCTCCACGCAGGGATTGGCGACCTGGGCCGCGAAGGGTCAAGTGCTCGCGGGTAACGAGATCTCCCTGGACCGCAAGCAGTGGCTGCTGGCCGAGACCCTCGCCGAACTCGACATTGCCTGGTACATCGAGGATGACGAGCGACTGCTCACCGGTCCCTTCCACCGTCGCGTGGCGGAGAAGATCATCGCCACGGGTGCAGGCCAGAGCGGGGTCCGGCTGGTGCCCGCGGCGGAGGTCGACCCCGGACGTGTGCGTCGCCCGGACGCCTCCCGGCCAGGCGCGGCAAGCTCCGGCGCGCAGCCCGAGCTCGACCTGGAGGGCGCCGCCGCAGGCGGGTCCGCACCTGCCGAGGCCGCCCCGGCGGCCTGGATCGAGGAGCGCGAAGGCCTGCGGCTGCGGCTCGCCGAGATCGAGACGCAGAAGCAGAACCTGCTGCGCGCCGCCGAGAAGGAGACGCGGGCGCTGAACCGGCAGATCGAGAACGCCCGTAAGCAAATCGCCGCCCAGCAGGTTGAGCTCGAGGAGCTCCGCCAGTTGGCTGCCGCCCCCGCGGAGACCGCCGCCGAAACCGTCGACGTCGGCGAAAAGGCGGCTCTTGAGGAGGCTCTGGAGACCGCGCGCCGCGAGATCGCCGACCGCAGCCGGGCGGCCGAGCGCGAGGGCGATGCCCTGCGGGCGCGCATCGCGGAACTGGAGCTGCAGGTCGCGGAGGCGGCGCAGTCCGCCGTCGCGGCGGACGCCTTGCGCGACGAGACGCGGCGGCTGACCGCCAGCCTGGCGGCCGAGCACGCGTCCCACGAGGCGCTGCGCGAGCGCCTGGCCGAAGAACAGGATGCGGCCGCCGAGGCCGCGCGCCTGCGCGAAGCTATGGGCGAGCAGGGTGCGGAGTTGGAGCGCCTGCGCGCCGAACAGGAGCAGGCGCTGGCCGCGCGCAAGGACGTCGAGGCTCTCAAGATGCGCATCGCCGAGCTCGTCGGGCAGATCGCCGAGCGTGCCGAGACGGCCGAGTCGGTCGCCATGCTGCAGGCGCGCGGCGCCAGGCTGGAAGAGGCGCTGCACCGGGCGCAAGGGAGCTACTCCGAGCTGCTGGCCTTTTCCAACAACCGGGA
Source organism: uncultured Lentisphaerales bacterium (assembly GCA_964426115.1). Taxonomy (GTDB): domain Bacteria; phylum Verrucomicrobiota; class Kiritimatiellia; order RFP12; family JAAYLN01; genus JAAYLN01. The sequence goes on from CAYRPP010000085.1 coordinate 3,438, forward strand.
CCGGGAGCACCAGGATGCCCTGCAGGCGGCCGGGGAGCAGCAGGCCGCTATGCAGGCGCGACTGGAGGCTGCCGAGTCCTCCGTCAGCTCGCTGACGAAACAGCTCGATGCGGCCACGCAGCAGGAGCCGTTACGCGTTCGCGAGCTCGCCGCCCGTCTGCGGGAACAGGAGACGCTGGTGGCCGGCGTGCTGGCCGAGGGCATGCAAGTCGCCGGACAGCTCCTGGCCAGCGAGCGCGAATCCTTCGCGGCGCTGCGCGACGGCAGCGTGGCGCGGCAGACGCTGCTGCAGGCGCGGCTGGCCGCGCTCCAGAAGCAGCAGGGCGGCGAGACGGGCGACGTTTTCGAGCGCGAGGCCAAGTTGCGCACCGACCGCGCCAACTCGGCGCGCACGCAGGACACGCTCGACGCGCTCCAGCAGGAGCATGCGCGCCATGTTCGCCAGGCCGAGGCGCGCGAGCACGAGCTGGTCAACCGCATCCGGGCGCTGGAACTGGAGGAGGAGCGCCTCAAGGAGCGCGTTGCCGAGGCCGAACCGCTCTTCCAGCGCAACCAGCACCTGACCGAACTGCTGCAGGACCGCGAGCAGAAGCTGGCGCAGGAGCGCCAGCAGCGCTCGATCGAGCAGGCGCAGCTCGACGATGCGCACCAGGCCCTCATGGCACAGATCGAGTCGGCGCGGCAGAAGGACGCGCACCTGCCGCTTGCCCCGCCGGAGGACGGTGAGGCGGGTGCGGCGCCCCCTCCGCCCGCGCGCGACGCTTTCCGGGCACCACCATGGATGCGACTGCGGAAATAAAGCGCCGGCCGGCCTGTCCCAGTTTCCGGATCAAGAACGTCCGGCGCATCGACCCCGCCGCCGGCGAGGACGAAGTCGGCACGCTCGTCGTCCGCGAGGGCCGGATCGTATCCGCCGACGAGCGCGTGACGGCCGTGCTGGATGGCACAGGGCTGGTGCTCATGCCGGGGATGATCGACGCGCATGTGCATTTCCGCGATCCCGGAGGTCTCCAGGCCGAAGACCGTTTCTCAGGCGCGCAGGCGGCCGCCCGCGGCGGGTTCACGCGCGTCGTGACCATGCCCAACACCTCCCCGCCGTGCGATACTCCCGGGGCCGTGCGGCAGCAGCTCGAGACCCAGGCCGCCGTCCGACTCCTGCCGTCCGCCTGCGTTACGGCCGGCCGCGGCGGACGCCGCCTGGCCGATCTCGCCGCGCTCGCCGCAGCGGGTGCAGTCGCCTTCACCGACGACGGCTCGATGGTGGCCGACGACCATGTCATGCGCGAGGCCATGCGGCTGGCCCGGCAGCTCGGCCGGCCGGTGATGGATCATGCCATGGATCCGGTGCTCATGCGCGACGGCATCGTCCGCGACTCGCCGCTGGCGCGGCGCCTTGCGCTGCCGGTCGTCATTCCGGAGGCCGAGGTGGCTGCCGTGCAGCGCGACATCGCCCTGGCGCGCGAGACCGGCTGCGCCCTGCATTTACAGCATCTCTCCTGCGCGGGCTCGGTCGCGGCCCTGCGCGACGCGCGGGCCACGGGCCTCTCCGTTACGGGCGAGGCCACGCCCCACCACCTACTCCTGTCGGCCGAGGCGCTTGTCGAGGACGACGGCAACTGGCGCATGAATCCGCCACTGGGCAACCGCGAGGACCGCGCCGCCCTGCGGCAGGCGGTGCTCGACGGCACAATCTCAATCCTGGCTACGGACCATGCCCCGCATGCCCCCGACACCAAGAACAAGGGTTTCGCCCGCGCCCCGTTCGGCGTCATCGGGCTGGAGACGGCCCTCGGGGCCTCCTGGCAGGCGCTGGGACGCGAGGCGGGCATGGCGCTGCCGGACTTCGCGGCGCGCTGGACGACCGGCCCGGCCCAACTCCTCGGAATCGAGGCGCCCACTCTCGCGCCCGCCGGACAGGCGGCGGATTTCACGCTTGTCGATTTCCGCGCCGCCTGGCGCGTCGATCCCGCGCGCTTCGCCAGCCGCTCGCGCAACTGCCCCTTCGCGGGCATGGCGCTGCCGGGTCGCGTCCTGCTGACGGTCTGCACCGGGCGTGTCGCCTGGTGCGACCCCGTGTGGAGCGGGGCGGCCGCGCTCGGCCGCTAGCCCGCCCGCGCGCATGTTTCTGTTTATAAGAACAATATGATGGACAAACCTGCGCGTTTTTGCCAAACTGCCCGTACCTGCACGCACTGGCTGCGTCGGCAGGCAAAACAAGGAAGGTGACGCATGCATTGCAGGCAATGGAGCATTTTTGCCGTCGTTCTCGTCTCGGGAGCTGCGCTGGCGCAGCAAGCCGAGGCGCCGAAGACGCCGGACTTCGCGTGGGGCGCGGATGTGCGGATCCGCGAGGAGGCTTTCGACGAGATACCGTTCCTGGCCGACCCGCCCGGCATCACCCGCGGCGGCGAGAACAACTATTTCCGCTTCCGCTCGCGCCTCTGGGGCTCGGCCGCGTGGGATCCGGTCAGCGTTCACGGGCGTCTGACCAGCGAGTTCCGTCACTATCTGGAGCCGGACGCGCCGTCGGCCTGGGACTGGCCGGACGAGGTTGTGGTCGACCAGCTCTACTTCAATCTCAAGGGCCTGGTCGACGGCGCCATGGATCTGCGCGTCGGACGCCAGGACATGCTCTTCGGAGCCGGGCGCGTGCTGCTGGAGGGCACGCCCAAGGACGGCTCGCGCACGATCTACTTCGATGCCGCGCGCCTTACCTGGCGCCCGAACGAGCAGGCGGCGATCGACCTGATCGGCATCTACAACCAAGCCGAGACGGGGCTCGATATCGGCCCGCTCGACCGCGACAACACAGGGTTCGACAAGTATAGCAACGATCTGACCGAGAGCGGCGGCGGCGTCTACGCCGCCTTCAAGAACCTCCCCGAGCTGCCATTCGAATGCTACTACCTGTTCAAGGACGAGAGCGACTGGGACAGCTTCGATCCCGGCACGCCGCCGCAACCAGTGAAGCGTCCCGGCCGCAAGACGCATACCTTCGGCACGCGTCTGCTGCCGAAGCTCACCAGCCAGATCGGATTCGAGATCGAGGGCGCGGCGCAGATCGGCGAGACCGACGACGACCGCGACGTCGGCGGCTACCTGGGCTACGGCGGCGCCATCTGGACGCTGCCGGTGGAGATCGCCAAGGCGCGCCCGACGCTGACCGCGGGCATCTACTACCTGTCGGGCGACGATCCGGGCACGGCCGACAAGGACGAGGGCTGGAATCCTCTCTGGTCGCGCTATCCGCAGTTCAGCGAGCTATACATCTATGCCTTCGACGCCGAGAAGGCCGGCTACTGGAGCAACGTGCTCTACCCCAGCCTGACGGCGGCGGTGGCCTTCGACAAGTTCCACAAGCTGAGCATCTCGGCTGGCATGATGTATGCCCCCGAGGACAACGGCCCCGGCAGCGGCGACCAGCGTGGCGCGCTCTACACGGCGCGCTACGACTTCCCCATAGCCCGCGGCCTGCTCGCCGAAAGCGACCGGATGTACGGCCATCTGCTGGCCGAGGTACTCGATCCCGGCGACTACTACCGGGTCGACGAGACGGCCTATTTCCTCCGATGGGAACTTGTCTATAGCTTCTGAGCATCGGTTGACGTGACAACAGACGACTGGATCGACCTGCACCCCGACCCCCGGCACGTGGCCCGCGAGCGCGAGCGCGCCCGCGGGCTGCGCGCCTCGTCCTGGTGGCGGCAGCAACTGGCTGCGGGTCGCTGCCACTACTGCGGCGGGCACTTCGAACCTGCCAGGCTCACGATGGATCATGTCGTTCCGGTGGCCCGGGGGGGACGCAGCGTCAAGGGCAACGTCGTGCCGGCCTGCGCCGCATGCAACCGCGCCAAGCGCCATCTGACGCCCGCCGAACAGG
>CAYRPP010000086.1:0-7312 GCA_964426115.1 uncultured Lentisphaerales bacterium
GCCCAGGCGCAGCGCCACTTGTTGGTGATCGGGAACTTGAATTCCCGTCCGCCGATCACGACGTGGTCCATGCCGGCCACCTCCTTGCGGAAGGAGTCCATGGAGCAGTGCTTCACGCAGCGCATGCACTTGTCGCAGAGCGCGGGGCCCGCGTACATGGGTGAGGGCGGCAGCTCGGCCCGCGTGATGATGCAGTTGAACCGAATGCGCGGCCCGAACTCCGGATTGATCACCAGGCCGTTCCAGCCGAACTCGCCCAGTCCCGCGGCCACGGCCGCGTGGCGGTGGGCGAAATCGGGGGTGAAACTGCGGTCGATCTCGCCGAACGGGCGGTAGCGCCAGATGTGCGAGGTGCTGAAGGAGACCGCGCCGAAGCCTTCCCGGTCCAGCAGCCGGGCGATGCGGAAGGAGAGAACGTCGAGCAGGATGTTCATGTCCACCTGTACGATGCCGTAGGCGTTCATCGCCTGCAGATCCTTGTCGCCGCACTCCTCGACGCAGGCGTCGGGATAATGCACGCCGACCACCACGACGCTGCGGGCGCCGGGCAGGTAGGACGACGGCCAGTAGGGCCTGGGAGCCTGGCTGAAGCGCTCGGCGGGAGCAACGCCCAGCGCCTGGGCGCCCGTGGCGAACGCCAGTTCGCGCACGCGGTTGATCAGTGGTTTGGACATGGAGGAGTCTACCTTTCGCGGTGGTGGTTTCACATTCATCAAACGGGATACGGGAGGCGGGTCAAAGCGCGGGCGTGGCGGCGCGGCGCGTGTGGCCCGTGCCGTTAAGCAGCCCGCCGAGGACGGAGACGTCGCGCTGCTTCTCCAGGTGCATGACCATGTCGAAGAGCCTCTCGGCCTCGCCGCGGCGCAGCGTACCCTCGCCGCTCTGCAGCAGCTTGCCCAGAAGCTCCTTGTCCGACAGACGGGTCTCCGGCCACCATGGATCCCCCTTGGCACGGCACGCCTCGCCGGAGAAGGCGCCCTGCCGCGCGGTGATCGCCACGCGCGCGGGAATCTCGCGGGGGAACCCGTAGCTGAGGATGTCCTTGACACCCACGGTCAGTGCCTCGCCGAGCGGATGGACGAAGACCTTTTTCATGAAGCGCTTGACCTGCGGATCCCGCAGCGCCTGCGGGTCGTGCCACTGCGCGTTGGGCGCCCGGCCCATGACCGCCTGGGCGAAGTTGAAGGGGATGTTGTGCGTGAAAGGCATCCGCGAACTTTCCGGCAGCACCTGCACGGCGAAGCCCACCGCGTGCGATGGACGCACCTGCACGTCGACCCGGCGGATGTCCGACGGCCGCAGCCGGTGGCGCCGGAGGAGTTGCGTGAATATCTGCAGGGGTGTGATCACGTACTTGCAGACGGGATGCGTTTTCAGCGCGGCGTCCAGGATATGCCAGCGCGCGCCCAGCCGCCGCGTCAACTGCTCGTCGTCGGTGTAGTCGATGCCCATCACATCCGCGTAGCCGTCGCGCCCGTCCAGCGTGTAGTGCGTCGACAGGTAGCCCCCGCGGGCCATCAGGGTGGCCATGATCCCCGCATTGGTGGACCACCCGGCATCGCAGTACTTGTTCATCTCGTCAGGCGGGAAGACGGGCATGATCGACCGCGTCAGGCACGGCGCGAAATGCCCGCAGTTGCCGAACGCGTTCCGCGTCTGTTCGCGGGTGAGCCCGAGCGCGTGCGCCGAGGCCGCCATGGCGGCGAACGCGTTCGCGCCGTAGACCTGCCGGCTGCCCCGGGTGGCGATCAGACCCCGGCGCACCCGCCAGAACATGAAGAAGAGACAGATGCGCGCCGCCACATCGTAGCCCAGGGCGACGGCCGACAGGAGGCGGGGGCCGGAAATCTGCCCGAACTCGCCGGCCGCCAGGGCCCCGAACACCGTCTGGGGCGCGAAGTGCGCGACATTCATGTAGCAGTCGTCGAGATCCAGGGCATTGGCCATCCGGGCGTTGACCTGGCCGGCCTGGGGGATCGAAACCTTCCGCGCCTGGCCGATGACGCTCGCCTGGGGATTTCCTCCCAGGAACTCCACTACCTCGCCGTGGATCCGGCTGGTCTCGTGCCGGCACCCCGCGTACGCCGAGGCCAGCGTGTCGACGATCAAACGCTTGGTCTCAAGCCGCACGCCCGCCGGCAGCGCGGCGGGATCGAAGGCGGACACAAACTGGGCCAGGCGGTTCGACCGCGAGATCAGGTTCCGCGGCGATTCGGGATACTTGCCCGTAACCCGCTCATCCCCGGACATCGGCATCGGCGTGCTCCCGGTTGATCCAGACTACAATCCTGCGGCCGCGAAAATGTCCGCGGCGGCCTCAATGTAACGAGATCGAGCAGGAAGTGTCAACAGGTTTGCCCCTCGGCAAACGGCGGATGGTTGAGGTTGACGCCGGCGGTTTCTGGGCCTAAAGTCTCTCCCGTGAAGCGACTGCTCCTGTTCCTGACGGGACTCATGCTCCTGCCGCTCTGCTGGGGCGCCGCGCGCGCCCTGCTCGACCTCTTCCCCTTCGCCGTGGTCAACCATCCCCCCTGGATCGCCCCCCCGATCCTGGCCCTCTGCGCGGGTTACGGCTGCTGGACCGTCGCCTACCTCTGCATGCCGCCCTCCGCCCGCGTCTACATCTGGGGCCATGAGCTGACGCACGCCATCTGGGGCCTGCTGACCGGGGCGCGGGTCGGACCGATCCGCGTGCGGGCGAGCGGCGGCTCGGTGGCCCTCTCCGATGCCGGCGTGTGGACGACGCTCGCGCCCTACTTCGTCCCTTTCTACACGGTGATCATCGTCCTCCTGCGCCTCCTGCTGGGGCTGGTGATCGACATGTCCCGCTGGGAACTGGCCTGGCTCTTCCTGGTCGGCCTGACTTGGAGCTTCCACATCACCTACACCCTGCGCAGCCTGCTGCAGCACCAGCCCGACATCCAGGCCTTCGGAAGGCTCTTCTCCTGCAGCCTGATCCTGCTGTTCAATCTGCTCCTGCTGGGCTACCTGCTCGTGGCGGCCAGCGCGGCCCCGCTGGCCACCTTCCACGCGCGGCTGTTCGACCGTGGCCTGTCCGCCTACCATGCTGCCGGCCGGATGGCCGTTATTAGCGTGCAAGCCGGCCTCCGGCTGATCCCCGGGCGCCGGCCGGCACAATAAATCTGCGCCGCCTCCGTTAAGGAGACAGGGATGGGCGATGCCACCTCCAGAATGGATTACGCGACGCCTCCTGAACCGGACGACCTGGAACTGGCGCGGGCCCTCCGGAAAGGGTGCGAGCAGGCCGCTGGGCGGCTTGTCGAGCGCCATGGGCGGTCGCTGTTGGCCTATTTGAGGGCCAAGTCGCCCGATGCCGAGGATCTCTACCAGGAGACCTGGCTGCGCGCGATCCGGCGCATCGAGAGTTTCAGGGGCGGCAATTTCCGCGCCTGGCTGACGGTCATCGCCCGCAACTGCATGATCGACCAGGCCCGGCGCCGACGGCCGACGGTGAGCCTCGACGCGCGCGACAAGTTGGGCAACAGCCTGTCCGACACCTTGCGGGACGCGGGCCCGACGGCCGCCGCGCGGCTGGCGGGCGAGGAGACGCGGCGGCTGATAGCCGGGCGGATCGCGGCGCTGCCGCCCGATCAGCGCGAGATTTTCCTGCTGCGGACGCAGCAGGAACTGAGCTTTGCGGAGATCGCCCGGATGCTGGGCATCCCGCTGAACACGGCCCTGGGCCGGATGCACTATGCCGTGACCCGGTTGCGGCGCGAGCTGGGGATGAACGATGGACACGCGTGAAGAACAAGAATGCCGGGCGCTGCAGGCCGCCAGCGGCGAAGCGCGCCTGAGCGACGAGGAACGCTGCCTGACGGCCGCGTGGTCGCGCGACGTCGACGCTCTGTCCAAGGCCGCGCGCGCGGCTTTCGACGCCGGCGCACCGTCTGCGGCGGTGGCTCTGGGGCCGGCGGCACGCCTGGCGCTCGACCGCCGGCGGCTGCGCTTCCGGCGCCTGCGCCTCGTGCGGCGCCTGGCCGCCGCCGCGGCGCTGGCGCTCATAGCGGGGGGCGCCCTGCTAATTCACGCGGAACGCCGCGAGCAGACGCGCCTGGAGCGGCTGGGCAACGTCCTCTTCCTGATCCGCGACGCGGATGCAACGGGGGAAGGCAACCTGGTCTCCGCCGCGCCGGTGACCCTGGAGGCTCTGGCCGAGCAGCTCCGCCAACTGCAGTTCGTCAGCGACTGAAGGCCGCAGCCGCGCGGCGCACGCGCTCGCCAATGGGCCCCGGGGCGGGCTCGAAGGTCTCGCCGGTGATCTGCTCGTAGGCCAGGATGTAGCGCCGGGCGGCCTCGAGACGCACCTCGTCGGGCAGCGCCGGCGGCGTGCCGTCGCCGCGGAAGCCGCGCGCCGCCAGCCATTCACGCACATATTCCTTGTCGAGCTTGCGCTGCTCCCGGCCCGCCGCGAAGAGCGCCGCGTAGGTGTCGGCATGCCAGTAGCGCGAGGAGTCGGGCGTGTGGATCTCGTCACTGACCACCAGACGCCCGCCGAGCAGGCCCAGCTCGTACTTGGTGTCGACCAGGATCAGGCCGCGCGCGGCCGCGTGCTCCACGCCCGCCTGATAGAGGCGCAGGCAGAGGTCGGACGCCTCGTCGAAGAGCGCTGGCGTGATTAGGCCCTCGGCGACGGCCTCGTCGCGCGAGATGTTGCGGTCATGCGCCTCGTGCTTGGTCGTCGGTGTCAGGATTGGGCTTTCCAGACGCTGGTCCTTGCGCAGCCCCTCGGGCAGGCGGTTGCCGGCCATGACGCGCGCGCCGGCAGCGTAGTGGTGCCAGGCCGAGGTCTTGGTCACGCCGGTGATGTAGCCGCGGACGATGAACTCCAGCGGGAGCTGCTGGCACTCGGCCACGAGCATGATGTTCGGATCCGGCACGGCGAGGAGGTGGTTGGGGGCGACTTCACGCGTGTGCCCGAACCAGAAGGCGGCGAGCTGGTTGAGCACCTGTCCCTTGAAGGGGATCGTCCCCAGGATGCAGTCGAAGGCCGAGATGCGGTCGGTCGTGACCAGCAGGCGCCGCCCGTCCGGCAGCAGGTAGCTGTCGCGGACCTTGCCGGATACGCGCCGCCCCACGGGAAGATCGGTCGCATCGAGTACGTTGTTCAGCTCTTCGCGGATGCGCGCGTCAGAGACCATTGGCGCTTTTCTCCGGCTTGCGGGCCACCTCGCTGATGGCGTTGATGAACTGGTTGACGTCGGCGAAGCGCCGGTAGACCGAGGCGAAGCGCACGAAGGCGACGTCGTCCACGCGCTCGAGCCGCTGCATGACCATCTCGCCGATCTCCTGGCTCGATATCTCGGACGATTCGCGCTGCTCGATCTCATCAACGATCTCGTCCACCAGGGTGTCGATCGCCGCCGGACTGACCGGCCGCTTCTCGCAGGCGCGCATGATGCCGCTCATCAGCTTGAGGCGGCTGAACTCCTCGTGCCGCCCGTCGCGCTTGACCACGCGCAGCGTGTCCTTGACGATCTCCTCGAAGGTCGTGAAGCGCTGTCCGCACGCCAGGCAGGCACGCCGACGCCGGATGGCCAGGCCTTCGCGCGCCGATCGGCTGTCCAGCACCTTGTCATCCAGCTCTCCGCACTTGGGGCAACGCATGGTATCCTCCCGGTGCCGGGGGCTCAGTGGCCGAATGCCCGGCTCACGGCCGCCGCCAGACGCTGCGGTTCCGTGGCCGTCAGCATCTCGCAGTGCCGGTCGTCCAGCGCCGCGACATGCTCGATGCGCGCGTCGGGTGCGTCGATGCCATAGACGATCACGTGCACGTCGCGCGTCCGCGGCATCTTCTGGAGCATGCCGACGACCGCGTCGGCGCTCTGGCCCTCCATCTCCAGGCGCATCAGGATCGCGGCGGGCGGCTGCATGACCGCGGCTTCCAGCAGTTCCGCCCCGTCGGCGAAGTCCCGCACCTCGCAGGCCGAGTCGCGCAGGGCCTTGGCGATCTCCTCGCGCTGGGACGGATCGGGCTCGCCCAGAAGCACGAGCGGGAAGGCGGGCGGAGGATCGCCGGGCGCGGCGACGCCGCGCTGGAAGATGATCCGGCTCACTTCCATCGCCAGATCCTCGGGGTCGCAGGGCTTGGCAATGAAGCCGTCGATCTGCTTGTCGGCGAAGTACTCGGCCATGCGGGCGCGGGCTGTCAGCACCAGCACGGGGTGGCGCATGCTGCCGTCCGGCAGCTGCAGGCGGTCCAGCACGCCCATGCCGCCCATGCCGGGCATGCTCATGTCCAGCACGATCAGGTCCGGCTTCAGGACGCGCAGCATCGCCAGCGCCTTTTCGCCGCTCTCGGCCTTGTGGACGCCGTATCCCTCGCTTTCCAGGAAATCGCCCAGCGTCGTCAACAGGCTCGCGTCGTCATCAACCAAGAGGATGTTGCGCTTCATTTGCTCTCCCCGGCCGCGGCGCCGCTTCGTCGCCTTAAACGCCATGGCCGCAATATGCGCGATTATAGGGCATCCCGCGCCGCATGGTCAAGGACGTGAAGCGTGAAGCGTGAGGCGTGACGCGTGAGACGTGAGGCGTGACGCGTGAGACGTGAGGCGTGACGCGTGAGACGTGAGGCGTGACGCGTGAGACGTGAGGCGTGCCCCAGCAGGATTCAGGCGATTTATTCACAGCTTCTAACCGTTTGCTCTTAATTAAAGATTGTCCGCCGCAGCCGGAGCTGCCGCGAAGTTGCGCAGGCCCCAGGCAGCGCGGCGGCGGAATGGTTGGCGGAAGGCGGTCTTGACCCGGCCGCCGTCCTCCAGGCACGCCAGGCAGGCGCGCGTGCAGGCGGCGGCCAGGCGGTTGGGCGCCGCGGCGGCGCAGGAGGTGTCGGGATACGCCCCGTTGCGGCAGAAGCGGCACGCCTCGGCGGTGTAGCGGCCGACCTTGACCGTCATGTCACCCACCTGCGTGTCGACGGCTTCCGCCGAAAGCGCGCCGTTCGGGCAGCCGTCCACGCAGGCGCGGCACGCGGCCCGGTCGCAGATTTGTCCGCTGGGGAAGGGGGCATCCGCCTCGAGCGGGGCGTCGGTGATCAGCATGCCGAGGGCCTGGCGGACGCCGAACTGCGGGGTGAGCAAGGCGCCGTTGAAGCCGATCTCGCCCAGGCCGGCGAGCTGCGCCGCGACGCGGACATCGGGGGCCACGTTGGGCGCGGGCTTATCCGGCGACGCCGCCACGCCGTCGGGCCAGCGCTCGGGCGCCAGCAGCGTGCAGGGCACCGCCAGAGAACCGTTGTCCTCGAAGCGCCGGCAGAGGTAGTAGCCGGGTTTCGACGACAGGTAGCGGTTGA
>CAYRPP010000087.1:0-7306 GCA_964426115.1 uncultured Lentisphaerales bacterium
CAAGTTGCTCCCGCAGTGCCGCGAAATCCACGCGGTGGTAGAGCAGGATCAACAGTCCCGCGCTGACCGCGGCCTTGGCGACGAACATGAGCCGGCGCTTCATGGCTTCATATCCCGCGGACGACGCGGGCCGGCACGCCCACGGCGAGTTGGCGGGCGGCGATCGGCTTTACGACCACCGCGCCGGCGCCGACGACGCAGCGCGCACCGACCGTGGCCGCGTCCAGGACCGTCACGCGGGCGCCGAACCAGCAGTCCTCGCCGATGACGAGCTCCCCGGCGGTGTCCGTGCCGCTCTGCTGCGCGAAGGGCGCCGCGTCGCGGTAGTCGTACTCGCCGCCGCTCAGGAAGTAGCAGTAGGCGCCGACCATGCACCCCTGCCCCACCCGCAGCCGGTTGGATGAGAAGAGCGTGCAGTGAGCCGAGAGGTTGACGCGGTCGCCCAGCGCGATGTCGCCGTTCTTGCAGTAGACGGAGGAGTGGCGTCCGATGTAGACGCCGTCGCCCAGCGCGATGCCCGTGTTCGACCCGCCCTTGGCGTCCAGCAGGGCGAAGTCGTCGATGATGCAGCCACGTCCCAGGTCGATCTTGTGCGCGTGCCGCAGGGTGACGCCGCGTCCGAAGACAGCCTTGCCGCCGCAGGAGCGGAACATGCACGGGTAGAAGAGTTGCCGCAGTGCGATGCCCAGGGCGCCCGGGATGTTGGAGAAGAGCAGCGCCAGCAGCTCGTTGCGTAGAATGCGCCAGAGGGCCAGGTCGCCATGCACGAGACGGCAGTACTGGCGGAAGGCCCCGCCGCCGCCCGTGTCGAGATCCTTGATCTTGCAGTCGCGCGCCATGGTGCCGTCCCTTCCTTGCTCAACGGAGCGCATCCATCAGCCGTGCCTGCACGGCTTCTAGCGAATATTCGCGCCGTGTGAAGTCCCCTCCGCGGCGGCCCAGCTCCGCCGCGAGCTGCGGCTGGTCCAGCAGCAGGCTGAGGCACTCCTGGAACTCCGGATAGTCGCGGAACCAGAGGCCGCCGTGGGCCCGCTGGGTCTGCTCGCGGAGCACGACGCTGCGGTCGTGGACCAGCACGGGCCGTCCGGCGAGCCAGCTCTCCAGCAGCACGATGCCCAGGCTCTCGTTGACCGATGGATGGCAGAAGGCCGCGGCGCCGGCCATGGCGTCATGCTTCTCCCGCTCGCCGACGAAGCCGAGGTCCAACAGGTGCGGGCGCAGGGCGTCGGGCGCCTCGACCGGTCCGCTGCCGGTGAGCACGAGCTTGACGTCGCGCCGCGTGATGCGCCGGAAGGCGGCCCAGTAGTCGACGAGCAGCGGCGTGCCCTTGAGCGGCTCGCGCCGGCCGCAGTAGAGGATATAGGGTGCCGTCAGCCCGAGCCGTCCGGCGCAGGCGGCGGGGTCGCATGGGAACGGGGCGATGGCATAGCCGACGACGGCGGCGGGGCGGCCGGGCGCGGCCAGAGCCCCGCCGAAGAGGTGCACGGCGAGCTCGCGCTCGGGCTCCGTGTTGAAGATGCAGCCGCGCACCTCTCGGAAAAGGCGCGCGATGCGCCGCACGCGGGCGAAGGGCTCGTCGTGCAGGCAGGGCACCAGCAGCGTGCGTTCCGGCGCCAGCGCGGCCACCGCGGCGGTCAACCCGAAGAGATAGGGACCCGCGACGACGCGGTCGTAGACCGCGCCCGCCGCGCGCAGGTGCTCCTCGAGCGCGCGGCTGTTGACGCTGTTGGCGAGCCACAAATCCTCGTCGGCGTCGCTGACCGTCTCCCCGGCGCTGATCGCCGCCTGCACGCGCAGGAAGGTTTTGGTGTCGCGGTCGGTATTGACCGGGAAGCGGATCACGCGCACGCCTTCGTGCCGCGTCTCGCCGGGCGGCAGGTCGTTGGCCCAGGTGAAATGGTCCCGGGCGCAGGTCGTCAGGAAGTCGACCTCGCAGCCGGCCGCCCGGGCGCGCTGCGCCAGGTTGAACAGCAGCGTCTCGGCCCCGCCCACCGCGCCGTCCGCCGCCAGGCGTGGCGCGACGAAGGCGACCCGCGGGCGTGTCCGGGGCGGGGCGGCATGCGGGGGGGGCGTCATGACGGCTTGTTGGCGGCGGCTAGTCGCGACTCCAGCTCGCGGATGCGCGCTTCGAGCTGTTCCATGCGTGTCCGGTCGCGCGCCGCGATGATCTCCGTGGCGGCAAGCAGCATGCCGTTGACCTGGTTCTGCTGCGACCAGAGGCGGTAGGTGTAGAAGCGCAGCAGGCTCCAGATGCCCCGTTTCAGGCGCTTCAGAAGCGGCGCGAGACGCGCGCGGCGCTCGACAATCTCGAAATCGTTGATGTCCACCTGCACCGCCTGCCGCAGGCAGGCCAGGTAGCGTTCGAGGAACTCGGCATCGTCCTTGAGGTTCGCAAGGTTGTAGCGTTCCGCGCGCGCGACGGTGGCGTCGTCGTACTCGCCGCGCGCGTGGCGCTCCGCCACGCGTTCGCGGATCTGCCGGACGATGGCCTCGGCATCCACGCCCTCGGCGCCGATCTGGATGGGACTGGTGGTATCGGACATGGTCGTGGCGTCCGCTGCTGGGGTCATGGCTGGAGTGAGAGCGTGGTATCGCAGAGTTCGCCCGGATTGCGCACGACGACACCCAGCAGCACGCTGATCGCGCTGTTGGTGGGCAGTTCGAAGGTCTCCGTGATCTTGCCGCGCGGCCACAGCAGCGCGCAGCGCTCCGACTTGGCGTCCTTGACCACGCGCAGCGTGGTATCGCGCTCGAAGAGGTTGACATTGATTGCGCGCAGCAGCGAATTGTTGGCGAGGATCGCCAGTTGCGCGCAGGGGCCGTGATCCTCGCCGGCGGAGATATGCCGGGAGGTAAGCACGAAGGTCGCGGTCAGCGTGCCGGTGTCGGGAACCTGCCACACGAGCGCCTTGCCGAACCAGCGGCTCAGCATCACGCCGACCTGCTGCGAGCCCACCTGGCAGCGTCCCCAGAAGCGGCCGCGTCCCGTGCGGTCGGAGAAGGTGACATCCAGTTCGTCGGGCAGATCGGGGTGGGCATACTGGGTGCGTTCGCGGGCAAAGCGGCCGCTGCCGGCGAACTTCCACCTGGCCCAGTTCGGCACACTGCCGTAGACCGGCACCTGCGCCGGAGGGGCATTGGACGCCGACGTTTCCGCCGCGCCCCCGTTGCCAACCGGCAGGAGCTCGATCGCCATCTGCTCCGCGAGCTGCACCAGGCCATCCTCCTCGATCCCCTTCTGCAGGCGTTCCGACTCCTGCTTGACGATGATGGCGTCCTGGATGCGTCCCGCGCGGGTCAGGTCGCCCTGGATCTTCTGCAGGGCGGCGAGGTACTTGCCGGCGAGATCGCGGATCTCGCGCAGCCGGAGGGCGGCCGCGTCTTTGAAGCGCGCGACGTACTGCTCCTGAAGCTGGCGGAGTTCCGCCGGGGCCGCGACGATCGCCTCGGGCGGCATCTCGGGAGTCAGCTCGAAGGGATCGCGCTCACCCTCGAAGGCTGCCGCGAAACGCTTCATCTCCCGGTCCGTCGCCAGCACGCCGTCGAGGTCGCCCTTATTGCGGAAGAGATCGTGCAGCGCCTGGATGTCGCGCTGGTACTGCGGCGGCAGCGCCTTGATGGCGGACTCGTACTGCGCAGAAAGCTCGCGGGTGCGCATGCGGAAAACGCGCGCCATCTCGGCCATTTCCGGCGGATGGCGCGCCGTCTGGGCCTGGGCGTACAGCGGAACCAGGGGCAGGGCGGCCGCCAGCATCAGCAAGGGGACTCGGATCGCGCGTCCGACATGGGGTGATTTCACTTCAATTCCTTCGCTTCCATCCGCCATCCGGCGCTAGGCGCTCTGCGGGGTGATGATGCACATCCACTCGGCCTCGGCCGCCAGCTCGTCTCCGACGTAGCAGCGTCCCCGCTGGCGCAGCATCTTCTGCGTCACCCGCAGCGTGGTTACCTCAAAGCGCACGGTCTCGCCGGGCACGACCTTACGGCGCAGTTTGACGTCCTTCACCGTAGCCAGGAAGAAATGGTACTTATAGGGTATGGTGCCCGCCTGCACCAGCCCGGCGCCGCCGCACTGCGCCATGGACTCGACCAGTATCACGCCGGGCACGACCGGGAAGCCTGGGAAATGCCCCGCGAAGAAGAATTCCGACTCCGTGAAGCAGTGCGATCCGGTGATCACCCCGTCCGCGCGCGAGACCACCTCGTCGAGGAAGAGAAACGGACTGCGGTGCGGCAGGTACTTCGAGATCTCGGTGCTCATGTCCTGAATTTCCTGACCACGACGACGGCGTTGTGCCCGCCAAAGCCCAGCGATCCCGAGACGGCGACGTCGATATCGCCCGCGACCGCGGTGTTCGGAACGTAGTCCAGGTCGCACCCGCCCTCGATGTCCTGGTGGTCGAGGTTGATCGTCGGCGGGTAGAAGCCATCCTCGATGGCCAGGACGCAGGCGATGGCCTCGACGGCGCCCGCCGCGGCGATCAGGTGACCGGTCATGCTCTTGGTGCTGGAGACCTTCAGCCGCCGGGCATGTTCGCCGAAGGCGCGCTTGATCATCTTGGTCTCCAGCGGATCGTTGAGCGGCGTGGAGGTGCCGTGGGCGTTGTAGTACTGCACCGCCTCCGGTGCGACCCCCGCGTCCTGGAGCGCCAGCGTGATCGCGCGCGCGCCGCCCTCGCCCTCGGGATCGGGCGCCGTCAGGTGGTAGGCGTCGCACGATACCCCGTATCCGGAGAGTTCGGCGCGGATCCGCGCGCCGCGCGCCAGCGCGTGCTCCAGGGTCTCGAGCACCAGGATGCCGGCCCCCTCGCCCATGATGAAACCGTCGCGGTCGCGGTCGAAGGGCCGGCTGGCCTTCTCCGGCGTCTCGTTGTATTTGGTGGAGAGCGCGCGGATGATCTGGAAGCCGCCGATGCCGAAGCCCGTGATGGCCGACTCGGTGCCGCCCGACACGCAGACATCGCAGCGCCCGGCGCGCAGCATGTCGAGCGCCGCCCCGAGGGCGTCCGTGCCCGAGGCGCAGGCGGTCACGCTGGTCAGCGCGAAGCCCTTGATGCCGAAGGCCATGGCGATGTTGCCCGCGGCCTCGTTGGAGATGATCTCGGGCACGGTCATGGGCATGATGCGCCGCGGCCCCTGGGCGAAGTACTTGCCCATCGATTCCTCGATGACCTCGTAGCCCCCGATGCCGTTGCCGATGTAGATTCCCGTGCGGAAGGGATCGATCGTCTGACGGTCGAGCCCGGCATCCTGCAGCGCCTGGGACGTGGCCGCCACGGCATACTGTGAGAAGAGGGCCATCTTGCGGGCTGCCTTGGAGTCCATCCATTGCGCGGGATCGAAGCCCTTGACCTCCGCCGCGATCTTGACCTCCAGCGCGGAGGAGTCGAAGCGCGTGATGCGCCCCACCCCGCTGCGCCCCTGACGGATGCTGTCGCGGAAGGCGGGGATGTCGTTGCCGATCGGATTTACCGTTCCCATGCCGGTGATTACGACTCTGCGCTGCATGTCTTCTCCTTTTCCGGGCCGGATCCTACGAAAACGCACCCTACCAGCGGATCAGCGCCCCGGCGTGGGTGAGGCCGCTGCCGAAGCCGACGATCAACACGAGGTCGCCTGGCACCAGGCCGCCCTGCGCTTCCAACTCGTACAGGGCTATCGGAATCGACGCGCTCGAAGTGTTGGCGCGCTGCTCCAGATTCATGAAGAAGCGCGTCTCGGGAATCCGCATCTGGCTGGCCGCGGCCTGGATGATGCGGCCGTTGGCCTGGTGCGGGACGATCCACTTGACGTCGTCGAGGGTGATACCCGCCTCCTCGACCAGTCCCTGGATCATCTCGGGCAGCGCCTTGACGGCGAAAGCATAGACCTTCTTGCCCTTCATCTCGATGGCGGGGGGAGCACGCCGGGCCATGTCGCCGCGGGTATAGGGATGGGCGCCACCACCGTCGCGCGTGACGATGTATTCCCATCCGCTGCCGTCCGCGCGCAGCCGCGTGTTGAGGATGCCGCGGTCGGTATCGCCGTCCAGTTCCAGCAGGGTGGCGCCGGCACCGTCGCCGAAGAGCACGCAGGTGTTTCGGTCGGCCCAATCGGTGAAGCACGACAGCACCTCGGCACTGACCACCAGCGCCCGCCGGGCAAGTCCGTTGAGCATCATGCTCTTGGCGATCGTCATGCCGTAGACATAGCCGGAGCAGGCCGCTGCGATGTCGAAGGCCATGGCATTCGACGCCCCGATCTTGTTCTGCACCAGGCAGGCGGTCGACGGGCACCCGATGAAGTCCGGCGTGGTCGTCGAGAGCACGATCAGGTCAACCGAGGCCGGGTCGGCGCCCGCACGCTGCATGGCCTCCCGCGCGGCGGCGGCGCCCAGTTCGGATGCCGTCTGGCCGGGGGCGGCCAGATGGCGCCAGCCGATGCCCGTATGCGAGCGGATCCATTCGTCGGTGGTGTCCACATGCATCTGGCTGGCCAGATCGTCGTTCGACAGGCGCCGCTCGGGAAGGCAGGCGCCCATTGAACGGACTACAACACTCTTTGACATTGTTTTTCCTCAAATTGTCGCCCGGAAACGGCGTGGCAAAACCCGCCGCCACGCTCATCGCATGCACGCCCCGCCCGGCGTAAATCTCCGTCTCCAGCCATGAAAAGCGTGCCGACGGTTTTAAAAGTTTACCTCATATAGCATGGCGTGGCAACCTTCAACCCGACATTTACAACCCAACAAGAAAAGAAAAAGACCGGCACGCTGAAGCCTGCCGGTCTGAAGATGGGGCGAAAAACGGGACTCGAACCCGCGACCCGCAGATCCACAATCTGCTGCTCTAACCAACTGAGCTATTTTCGCCATCGAAGACAGGGCGCATCATAGCAGAATCCGCACGGAAGGCAACTCCAAAGACAACTCCAAGTGACCTCCAAAGACAACGACTCCAAATACAACGCTAAGCCTACGCCCCTTCCGGCGAGCCACTCGATTCCGACGTCTCCGCCGCACCGTGATCATCCGTTCCGCCGGTCTCGGCGGCCTCGGCGGCGGCCTGCGCCTCGGCGTTCTCGGGCGAGGGCTCGGAGGGCACCACGATGCCCTCGATGAGCGTGTCGCCCTCGTCGAGGTTGATCAGCCGTACGCCCTGCGTGTTGCGCCCGATGACGCGGATATCGTCGACCGGCGTGCGCACGATCATGCCGTTGGCCGTCATCAGCATGAGCGCCTCGTCCTCGCGCACGGCGCCGGCGGCGACCACATCGCCGTTGCGCTCGGAGGTCTGGATGCCGATGATGCCCTTGCCGCCGCGGCGCT
>CAYRPP010000088.1:0-7298 GCA_964426115.1 uncultured Lentisphaerales bacterium
CGCCCTTGTGGTGCTCGTTGGGCCCGTAGACATTGAAGTACTTCAGGCCGGCGATCCGGCCCAGCCAGCCCTCGCGCAGGGCGAGCAGGTCGAAGTCCTGCTTGGACTGCCCGTAGGGGTTGAGCGGACGCAGCAGGGGGATGCGCCCGGGATCGTCGGAATAGCCCTGCTCGCCGCCGCCGTAGGTCGCGGCGCTGGAGGCGTAGATGAAACGCCGGCCGCCGGACAGCGCCCAGGCGCAGAGTTCGCGCGTGAAGGCGGTATTGTTGTCCGCAAGGTAGGCCAGGTCGCGCTCGGTCGTCGAGCTGCAGGCGCCCAGGTGGAAGACGGTCTCGACGGATGCGAACTCGCCGCCGCGCAGGGCGGGGCGCAGCTCGTGTTTGTCGAGGTAGCGGGCGATGCGCAGGCGCCCGAGGTTGCGCTGTTTCAAAGGGTGGTCGAGGTTGTCGACAACCAGCACATCCTCCTCGCCGCGCGCGTTGAGCGCGGCGACCAGGTTGCTGCCGATGAACCCCGCGCCGCCTGTCACAATGTACTTGATCATCGTCCGTCTTCCGGCTTGATGGAACCCTTGTCAACCTCCAGTATAGCACCGCCGCACGCGGTTGCCAAAAGAACATATGATCTCGTAGGGATGCGCGCCCTTCAGCCTAGCCCACGACTCCACGGTGACCTCCTGCGGGCCGTCGCCGCCGAGACAGACGACCTCGTCGCCGGGGCGCGCCTCCGGCACCTGATCGAGCGCGACGGTCGTGTAGTCCATGGAGAGGCGCCCGAGCACGGGACAGGCGCGGCCGCGGATCAGGACATGTCCGCGGTTGGAGAGGGCCAGCGGCAGGCCGTCGGCATAGCCGGCGGAGATCGTGCCGACGGGCATCGCGCGCGGGAGGCGGAAGGTCGCCCCGTAGCCGATGGTGCTGCCCTCGGCCAGCCCGCGCACCGCAACCAGGCGCGTTTTGAGCGTCAGCACAGAGCGCAGGCCCATGCGCCGGCAGCCTTCGGAGTCGCACACGCCGTGTAGGTCAATGCCCGTGCGCACCCAGTTGAAGGGCTCGCGGAACGTCCGCGGAAAATCGTTGACGGCGTCGCTGTTGGCCGCGTGGCGGAAGGCGAAGACGATGCCTTCCGACTCCATCTGCCGCAGCAGTCCCAGGAAGCCGTCCACCTGGCCCAGTGTCATGGCGTCGCCGCCGCGGCAGGCCATCGGGAAGTGGGTGTAGATCCCCTCGCATTCGAGTCCCGGAAGGCGGCGGATGGCGCGGATCACGCCGGGAGCCTCGGCCAGCGGTATTCCCAGGCGTCCCATGCCGGTGTCGATCTTGAAGTGTCCGCGCGCCGTCGCGCCCTGCCGCCGGGCCTCCGCCGCGAGCAGACGGGCGCTCTCCAGATCCGTCAGGGGCATCACGATCCCCTGGCGCACCAGTTCCGGCATTTCTTGGGGCAGGACCGCGCCGAGAATCTGCACCGGCAGGCCCAGCGGCGCCAGCGCGAAGGCCTCGTTGGGCTCCGCGACGCCGAAGCGCGCGACGCCGGCCGCGGCCAGGGTGCGGGCGATTGGCAGGCAGCCGAGCCCGTAGGCATCCGCCTTGAGGATGGCCATCACCCGTGCCGGGGCGGCCGTCGCGGCGATGCGGAGATAATTGTCGCGCAGGCGTCCCAGATCGATGTCGGCCCAGACCCGCGGCAGGGAAGTTGAATTCATCGGAGCGTGATTCTAGACGCCGCCCCCGCCGCGCTCAAGGCGAAATCGCGCAGGGGCATAATCGCGGGCTACAGCCAGGCGGCACCGAGCACGGCCAGGCCGTAGACCGCGGCGGTCTCGGCGCGCAGGACATGGGCGCCCAGCGAGCAGAGCAGGGCGCCCGCCCCGCGCAGGCGCGCGATCTCGCCGGGAGTGAAATCGCCCTCGGGGCCGACCATCCAGGCGGCCTCGCGCGGCGGGGGCGCTCCGGCCAGCCCGGCGAGGATCTCGCGCAAGGGGCGCGCGTCGTGGGTCAGGGCGGCAACCAGGAGCGGCTGGATGGCGCCTAGGCGCGTCAGCGCCTGGTCGAAGGGCATGGGCGGCAGCACCTCGGGCACCCAGGCCCCGCCGCACTGGCGCGTGGCCTCGACTACGATGCGTTGCCAGCGATCCTGCTTGCCATACGCCTCGTCCGGCGACTCAAGCCGCACCACGGAACGCTCGGAGAGTATCGGAACGATGCTCGAGGCCCCGAGCTCGGCGGCCTTCTCCAGAGTCCATTCCATGCGCCTGCCCTTGCTGACGCAGGGGCAGAGCGCGAGGCGGCAGGCGGGGGCCGGGCGCAGGACGGGAGGCGCCGCGCGCTCGAGCGTCAGGCCGTGCCGCCCGCAGGCGGCGACGCGGGCGGTCACGGTGCGGCCGCGGCCGTCGAACAACTCGACCTCGGCTCCCTCCTGCACGCGCAGCACCGTCTGCAGGTGGCGCGATTCGTCACGTCCAAGCGCCAGCAGCGGCTGGTCAAGCTGGCCGGGAGTGACATGGTGGCGGTACATGGGCGGACGGAGCGTGGTTCAGGAGCTGGCCTTGAGGGTGTCGCGACGGGCCATGAAGACCTCGACCTGCTTGCGCATGCGCGCCGCCTCGGGATAGTTGCTGCCGTCGCAGCTCTCCGCGAAGGCCTGCAGGGCGCGCTTCTGTCCGCCGGTTAGGTGGGCCGGCACCTCGATCGCGATGCGCACGTGCAGGTCACCGACGCCGGAACCGTCGAGACCGCGGATCCCTTTGCCGCGCAGGCGGAAGACCTTGCCGTTTGGCGTGCCCTGGGGCAGCTTGAGCATGGCCAGGCCGTCAGGCGTTGGCACGGGGACATCGCCGCCGAGGGCCGCGACGTCGGGCGAGACCGGCACGGTGCAGGCGAGATCCTCGCCCTGGCGCTCGAAGATCGCATGGTCGCGGACATGCAGGACGACATAGAGGTCGCCGGAAGGACCGCCGCGCAGCCCACCTTCACCCTTGCCCGTGACGCGCAGACGCGAACCGGTCTCGACGCCCGGGGGGATGCGCAGCGCCAGGCTGCGGCGCACCTTGATGCGTCCCGCGCCCCCGCACTTGCGGCACGGTGTGCGGATGATGGAGCCATCGCCGCGGCAGACGGGACAAGTCTGCTGAAACTGGATGAAACCGCCGTTGGAGACGACGCTGCCGTGTCCGCCGCACTGGCGGCAGGTCTCGCGCGAGGTGCCCTTGGCGGCGCCGGTGCCGTTGCAGTCGCCGCAGGGCTCGGTGACGGGCAGGTCGATGTGGCGCTCGACGCCGAAGACCGCCTCCTCGAGATCAATCTCGAGGTCGAAGCGCAGATCCGCCCCGCGCTGCGCGCCGTCGCGCGAGCGCCGCCGCTGCCCGCCGCCGAACATCTCGCCGAAGAGGCCGCCGCCGCCGCCGAAGAGGCTGCTGAAGATGTCCTGGAAGTCGGCCGAGTGGCTGAAATCGCGGCCAAAATCGAAGCCGCCCGGACCAAAGGCCGACTTTAGTCCGTCATGGCCGTACTGGTCGTAGCGCTGGCGCTTGGAGGCGTCGCTCAGAACCTCGTAGGCTTCCGAGATTTCCTTGAACATCTCGGCCGCCGCGGCATCGCCGGCGTTGCGGTCGGGATGGTATTTCATCGCCAGCTTGCGGTAGGCCTTCTTGATCTCGTCGACCGAGGCGTCGCGTTGCACGCCAAGAAGCTCGTAGTAGTCGCGCTTGGTAGCCATGGGCTTGATGTCCGGATCGGAAGACCGGGATCAGGAAGCGGAAGAGTCCGCGTCGTCGCCGCCGGGGCCTTCGCCGGGCGCTTCCGTCGCCTGCGGCTTGCCGCCGGAGACGATCACCATCGCCGGGCGGATGACGCGGTCGCGCAGGCGGTAGCCGCGACGTGTCTGGAGCAGCACCATCCCCTCCGCCACCTCGTCCGAGGGCTGGCAGGCGACGGCCGCGTGCTCTTCGGGCTGGAATGCCACGCCCTGGGCCTCGATGGCCGTGAGGCCATGCCTGCCGAGGGCGGCGACAAGCTGGTCGAAGACCATGCGGACACCGACTACTAATGGTTCTTCGGGATCCGCGGCTTGGCGCAGCGCCAGTTCGAAGTGGTCGAGCACCGGCAGCAGATCCGTGACAATCTCCTCGCCGGCGTGCCGGATGGTATCGGCGCGCTCGCGGGCCACGCGCTTGCGGAAGTTGTCGAAATCGGCCAGCAGGCGTACATGCTTGCCGCGGATGGCCTCCAACTCCTGGCGCAGATCCTCATCCGGGGACGCTGCGGGCGCGCTCTCCACGGGGCATGCGCCAACCGGCTCAGCCGCGGCGGCGGGGGTCTCGCCGTCGGCGCTGCGGGTGTCTTCCGCCGCCTCGGGGGCGGCGGCAACATCGGGCGCGTCCGGCGCGGTCTTAGTCTTGTTTCGCGTCATGATGGTCAACAGTCGGGTTATCGGTTGAAATATATAGAATATCGTTTTGCGGGCGCAGGGTCAAACGCGCGCTGCTTGGGACAATATCGTCAGCTTGCGTCCCCGGCGCAACTCGCCTATGATTCCGACATGAATCTCAGGCTCTTTCTCGGAACCTTCTTCATGATCTTCCTGGCCGAGTTGGGCGACAAGACCCAGCTCTCGGTCATCGGGCGCGTGACCGATCCCGCGACCAAGTGGACGGTCTTCTGCGCCTCGTCGCTGGCGCTGGTCTGCTCCACGCTGGTAGCCGTGCAGTTCGGCGGCCTGCTGGCGCGCCACCTCGATCCGCGGGTCATCAAGATAGGCGCGGGACTCCTCTTCCTGACGATTGGCGGGTTGGTTCTCGCCGAGGGGCTGCGCCACGGCCGGGCGCCGGCCGCCGATGCCGCCCGCCCGGTCGGCGCCGTCGGTCGCCTCGTCCTGAAGCAGGCGGCGCGTTTCGAGCGCGCCGCCACCAGGGACTATCGAGCCCTCGCCGCCGCGGCCGGCAACGCCCGCATCCGCGACACGCTCCTCGAACTCGCGCAGGCCGAGCAGGATCACCTGGCGACCGTGCGGCGGCTGGGCACGCCCCGCGAGCCGCTCCAGCTTCCATCCGCCACGCTGGACGGCCTGCCGGCCGCGGATCAGCTCGATGCCGACGTCGCGACGAGCGACCTGCCGGTGATTGAACACGCCATTGCGCACGAGGAGCGCACAGCCGCCTTCTACTCGCACCTGGCCCAGGTCACCGTGATCCCCTCGCTCAAGCAAGCCTTTGCCGAGCTGGCCGCGTCCGAGTTGCGCCACGTGGCGGTCCTCCAACCGCTTCAGGAGCAAATGAAGCCCCCTGCATGAACACCTGGCGTCCCCTACCCTTGCCGCTGCTCGGACTCGCGGCCGTGCTGACCGCCTGCCGTCCCGCGACGCCCCCAGCCGCACCGGCCATACTCCGCTGGCCGGTCATGAGCACCGTGGCCGAATTCTCGCTCCCGGCGCCCGCGACCACTAACCTGTCCCTGCTGCAACCCGTGGTCGCCGGACACTTCGCCGCCGTCGAGCGCACGCTGAGCGTGTTCCTTCCCGCGAGCGACCTAGCCCGCCTCAACTGCCTCGGCGACACCAACGCGGCCGTGGCCATCGACGACATGACCGCCGATGTGCTGGCCTATGCTTTAAGGGTCGCGAGAGAAAGCGGGGGTGCCTTCGACCCTACCCTCTCGCCGCTGATGGCCTGCTGGGGGTTCCGCGGCGGCGAAACCCCGACCGCTCCGCCGGACGAGGCGCGACTGGACGCCGCCCGTCAACGAACCGGCTGGCAGCATCTCCGGCTGACTCCGCGCGCTTCGCCGGAGGAGGCCCCGACGCTGCGGATGCTGGTGCCGGGAATGCAGCTCGACCTCGGCGGCATTGCCAAGGGCTACGCGGTCGACCTCGCCTTCCGCACCTTGCGGGAACGGGGAGAAAACGACTTCCTGATCAACCTGGCCGGCAACATGCGCGCCCATGGCCGGCCCGAACCCTCACGATCCGGTTGGCGCATCGGCGTCCGCAATCCCTTTGCCGATGGAACCTGGCTCGGCACGATTGTACTGGACGACGGCGAAGGCATTGCCACCTCGGGCAGCTACGAGCGCTATGTCCTCATCAACGGCGTGCGCCACGGGCACATCCTCGACCCACGCGCCGGGAGGCCGGTCGCCGGCATGATCTCGGTAACCGTCGTGGCCACATCCGCCATGGAAGCCGACGCCCTCTCGACCGCCCTCTTCGTCCTTGGTCCCGAAGCGGGCCGTGATCTTCTCCGGTCGCACCCTGGCTGCGGGGCGGTCTTCGTGCCGGATGCGCATCCCCGTCGACTGCGGATCACCCGCGGGCTGATGAAACGCTTCCAACCCGAGCCCGCCTGGGCCTCGGTTATCGAGTGGTTATAGCATCATAGGGGCTTGAAAACCTCCGGATTGTACAAGCGGAGGGTTTTGGGCTCGGGGGTCAGGGGTTCGGGGTTCAGGGTTAGTCTTTGGCCCTGACATCGGGCGCCTGAACCCTGACATCCGCCGCCGGGCGCGCGCGGTAGCCGGCGGCGCCGACAGGCAGCCCCTGGCCGCGGAAGATCAGTTCGAAGTCGGTCTGTTCCTCCGGCGCGCGCTCCATGGCGGGCACGGCCTCGAAGCGCGGGTCACCGTCGAGTTGGCACCGCATCTCCCTGAAGTAGTCCAGGTGATCCGTGGCCACCTGTATCTCGCCGCCGGGAACGAGACGCGTCCACAACAGTGTGCGGAAGGCCTCGTCGAAGAGCCGGCGTTTGTGGTGGCGCCGCTTGGGCCAGGGGTCGGGAAATAGCAGGTAGAAGCTCCGGACGGTGTGCTCGGGTATGAAATAGCGCAGCGTATAGGCGGCCTCGAGTCTGACGAGGCGCAGGTTGGCGAGTCCGCTGCGCTGCGCCTTGCGGTCTATCTTGCGGACGCGCAGCAGCAGACGCTCGATGCCGAGGTACTGGACGTCCGGATGGGCGGCGGCACGGGCCAGCAGGAAACGTCCCTTGCCGCATCCGATGTCCACCTCTACCGGGCGCGACCGATCGAAGATCTCATGGAACTCCGGCAGATCCGTCAGGTGCGACTGCCGGATGATGCAGGACGGGATGTCGTCGCCTGGTGCCGGCGCAGCGTCGGTCGCAAGGCTCATCGGGAGAACCGGATGCGGAAAAGGCGCTGCCAGAAACCCTTGGGCTTGCTGTCCATGGCGCGTTCGATGTAGTCGAGGGCGAAGAGCCTGAAGTGGGCGATGCCTACATTGGAGTTGTACTCGATCACCGCCTCGTAGAGCCCTTCGCGACCGAGCGAGCAGAGCCGGTTGATCTCCTTGAC
>CAYRPP010000089.1:0-7241 GCA_964426115.1 uncultured Lentisphaerales bacterium
TGGCTGCCCGACGCGCGCGAGCTGCCTTCCTGGCGCGACGGGATGTTTCGTCCCGCGCAGATGATCTTCCTCTGCGAATGCTCCCGGGTCACCATTGAGAACGTCCGGCTCCTTGAGACGCCTTACTGGGCCTGCTTCCTCCATGGCTGCAGCGACGTCGTCATTCACGGCATCCGCATCCAGAACATCCAGCACAAGACATGGAACACTGACGGCATCGATCTGGACTGCTGCCGCAAAGTCGTGGTCAGCGACTGCATCATCGAGACAGGCGACGATTGCATCACCTTGCGCGGCTATGATGATCCTCTGAAGAAAAAACAGCCATGCGAATATGTCACCGTCACCAACTGCGTGCTTTCCTCGACCACTAACGCCATCCGTGTCGGCGTGGGCGCAGGCACCATCCAGAACTGCCTCTTTTCGAACCTGATAATCCGGGATACCTGCCACGGCATCAGCATCAACAACCGTTTCAATGCCAAGAGGCCGGACGGAACCTACAGCGGGTTCTGCACGGTCCGCAACATTTCCTTCGAGAATATCGATGTGAAGGCGGTTTACGGGATCAGTCTCGTCACGGACTGGTTTGGCGTGTTCGAAGATCCTGCCGGCCATACCACCACGGAAAACATTGCCTTCCGCAATCTGCGCGTCGAGTCCGAACGCACCTGCAATATCATCGGTCAGTCCGACCGCAGTGTCCGCTCACTGACATTCTCCGACGTTGTCATGCGCTTCACCGGCCCCGGCAATGTTCCCGGGGTGGACTGGGGGTGCAAGGTCTGGGGATGGGACAAGCCCAATGCCGCCTTCCATC
Organism: uncultured Lentisphaerales bacterium; assembly: GCA_964426115.1. Lineage (GTDB taxonomy): Bacteria > Verrucomicrobiota > Kiritimatiellia > RFP12 > JAAYLN01 > JAAYLN01. The sequence goes on from CAYRPP010000089.1 coordinate 821, forward strand.
TTCAGAATATTCAGGATGTGGAGTTCTACCGCGTCCGTGTTGAACATGCCGATCCCGCCTGGACGATGGGCATTTTTGCGCAGAACTGCGCCGACATCCGCACCATCCACGATCAGTTGCGCCTGCCCAACGTGTTTGAATGATTGTGCCGGAACCGGGGGATTGCACGCCGCAGTGGCGCGGGATCGCCGGGACTGCGAACCCCAAATATGGATATTCCCGTGCCATACCCGCGCGCGGAACGGTAGGCCGAGCCGCGGCGTTCCGCGGTTTTCCGTGGTCACCCACGGGCGACGACGTTTCACGCATCACGACTCCTCCTCTGCGGCTCTGCGCCTCTGCGTAAAAGTATCTCTCCAGTGGTCGACAAGGCTCGCGACAAGGCGCACGACAAGGTAGAAAGGCTTGCACTTCCCAATGGCAAACGGACGCAAGGCCATCGGCTCCCCATGCGCCATACCTACGCTCCCTGCGGCCGAATGCCTGTCGGATTGCGTTTGAACGTTTGTACGGATTGCGTTTGTACTTGCATTCCGGGAGTGGGGGGTGGTACGGTCAGTTGTTTGCTACATGTATCGGCTGGCACCGCTTTGCTTGGACTCCCCACCTGGACGGACGTGTGTCTGGGTAGTTGCGTAACACCTGCACAACCGTAGAATATGCCATGAAGCCCGTGAAGCCTTTGGGCCTGCTGCTCGCCGTCGGCCTTCTCTATGCCGTGGCGCGGACCGCGTCCGCCGTCAGCGTCCCAGGACTCTACGGCGGTTCGAAGACCGGCACGTTTTTGACCACTACGTGGCCCGCGGTCACGAATATCTATCTGAGGCCCTACCCCCTCTCGACCGCTGCCCAAAACACATATTACATCTACTGGGGCAAGATCCGCCTTCTCGCCGGAGTGAACTCCTTCGGACTCGCCATCGATGACAATGAATACCTCAAAATCGGCGGAACCGACATCGTTCCCGGCACGTCCAAGTTCACCGCCCCCGAAGCCGGCTACTACGACTTCGAGCTCCGCGCCGGTAATAATACCGGAGGTTATGGCGGCACTTTCACGATCAACGACGTGGACAATCGTGCACGACGGCACGCTCGACTTCGGCCGAACCGATTCCAAGGACACCGGCATCGCGAAGGGGATCACGATGCGCCTGAGCGGCACGAAGCCCGTCGTCACGTGCCGCGTGCCGCTCTCCGCCCAGTACACCTACCAGTTCGACGTGCCCGCGACGACCAACGAGGTCTGGTCCACCGCCCCGTTCAGGGTCGTCGCCAACAACATCAACGTGACGAACTCCACGCTCGTCGTCAACGCCAGGGAGCTGAGGAAGAATGGCGGCGGCATCGTGCCGCTTTTCAGCAAGACCTCCACCGGCAACTGGGGCAGCGAGATCAACTTCAAGAAGGTCGTCCTCCCACCGGACGTGACGCTCCTCGGCGGCGAAGGCTACAAGTACCTCTCCGTCGAGATCCTCGGCCCCCGCGGCCTGCTGTTCATGGTCCGGTAGTGGTTGGGGATAGGATGATGGTCACATGATGCAGGACGCAGTCTACGATATCGGCCTTAACAGTTTTCCCCGCCTGACGGGTGAAGACGCCGACTCCGCGCGGATCCAGCGGGCGATTGATGCAGCCCCATCGGGGGTGCTCTACATTCCGGCGGGGATCTACCGCATCGACCGGCCGATCAAGATCACGAACCTCTGCTCGCTCCTGATGCACAAGTCTGCCGTCTTGCGGGCGGAAGCCGAGATGAACGTGATCCTCGTCTACGATGCCAATCTCCAGCACAACCAGCAGATCCGGAAGCCCGGCATGCCCGAGGACTACAACCTCTTCATCAAGGGGGGCTGTCTCGACGGCAATGGGCGGGCGAGCTGCTTGATGATCACCGAGTACCACCATTTCACCCTCAAGGACATCACGCTGCTCAACGGACGAAAGTACGGGCTGCGCACCGATGACTACGGGCACGGCTACGAAATGATCGCGATCAACGTCTACGCGAAATGCACGATCTCCGGTCTCGGCGGCAACGTCGCGTTCAGCCTCAAGGGCGGCGACAGCCACTACACCGACTGCGTGGTCGTGGACTACACCATCGGGTTCGAGGATGTGAGCTGGGCGGGCGCAAACCGCTTCACACGCTGTCATGTCTGGGGCGGCCCGCTTCCGGCGCTGACCGAGGGTGGCGAACGCGAGATGCTCATCGACTCGATCTGCTTCAAGATCTGCGCCGGCGGCGCCGTCCTCCGCGACTGCTATGCCGACACAGCGAAGATCGGGTTCCACATCGGCGCCTACACCCGTCTGCTCGGGTGCTCCTATTTCAACAACTACCGCGCCTTCAAGCTGGACGACCTGGTGGCCATCAAACACGTCGGCGGGAAGCTGCTCGTTTCCGAGTGCGCGTTCACCAAGACCAATCCCAAGGCCATGGTGTATGCGTCGGAGACAACCGACCCGGCCGTCTGGAGCAACAACATCTACCATGGCTTCGCCGAAGGCGAACTGCCGGTAGCGGAGCGGAACTCGTCCTTGATCTAGGGCGAGGCAAGGCCCCGGCTCCGCCGTGTTTCCGGTGACCTTCAAGAGATTGGCGAACGCCGCGCGGAACCACGGACGCGTTTCAGGTTCGCCCGCTCATGCCTGCCGGTACACGAGCAGTACGAAACCGTGCCGCTTCAGGGTGACTTTGACCTGATCGCCGGTGGCGACGACGCCGTAGCCGCCGTAACCATCGCAGGACTCGTAGCGACAGCCCGGCACGGCAATTACTCCGCCGGCCTCGTCGGTCTCGCTCTGGGTGGCGACCACGGCCATGCGGCCATCGCGGGCAATAAACGCGCGGGCCAGGATGCCGCTGTGGTCCAGCGTGAAGCCCAGTGTGTCGCGGTAACAGCCGCGCAGCAGGAAGTCGCCGCAGCGTTCGCGCAGGCCATTGGCCTCCTTGAGCCAGGCGGCATACTTCGGGGCGGAAGCCACGGTCTTGCGGCAGCGGAAGATCTCGACGTCGCTGAACATGCCCAGCAGCAAGGCGTGGTTCACCAGGCGCTCGACGTCGCCGCTGTCATCGCGGATTTCACGATCACTGAGGGCGATCTCCGGAAAGACATAGCGGCACCACTCCTGGAACCCCCCGGGGCCGGCACCCCCGGTGATGTTGTGGATGTAATCCACATGCTGGCTGGTGACATCCGAGAACCACTCGATGCCCAGCGACACCTTGGGATTGCGGCGGCGGATGTGCTCGCGCAACGCCTTGACCATGCGCATCTTCTTCGTTTTTGACGGATAGGCGCCGCCCCGGGCCGCGATAGTAGGCGGTATCCATGTCGATCAGTTGCCCGTTGAAATAGAACAGCACCTTGCCGCCGCCGGCCTGGAAGCGCCGCACCTGCTTGCGCAACGCGGCCCGGCCGCCCTGGGCGGGGTCGGCATCGTATTCCGGGTAGCCGGCGTCGTGCCCGTCCGTGTGCCAGCCGAACATCAGCAGGGTGTCGATGCCGGCGGCCAGGCCGTCCTTGAGGATTTGCACCATCTCATCATAGCGATACAAGGTCTCCCCGTACTGGTGGCGCATGATGATGCGCTGCCAGCCGCGCATGGCGTCGACATGCTCCGGACGCGGCTGCGGTTTGAACCAGCCGTCGGCCCAGGCGCGATAGACGTCGGCTCCCGCATGCCAGGTGCCGGTGTAGGGCTTCCAGATGAAACCATCGCAGGCAACCTGTTCGCCGGTCCTGATAAAGGGATACTTGGCCATGCCGGCCTCGAGGACATCGCCGCTGAGCCGGAAAAGATGCAGGGTGTTCTGGAAACTCGGATCGTGACTGCCGATGTAGAGTCCGTGATCGCCGCAGTCGAAAAGGTAGCAGTTGCTCGATGAATGGCCGGGATAGAGGTTGGCCAGTTGGATGAAGCGTTCGTCGGATGCCATGTACTGCGTATGGCAGGCGCGGATGGAGGCCTTGATGTTGCCGGTGACCTGGCCGCCGAAAGAACTGCGGATCAGCCGGGCGTTCTCCGGCAGACGGCAGTCTCCCAGCAGGGGGAAGTGATATTCGCGGATCACGGCGCCAGGGGCGTTGTTCTCCAGGGCGATGCGCCAGGCGACGCAGTCGTCATGCAGAACCGCGTGAATGGACAGCGTCGCCGCCAGGGGGCCGTCGTCACCCTCGAGCGCAGTGTATACCAAGCTGATCTCGCGGTTGTCCACCACGCGGATGACCGGCCGGCCGCAGCCGCGCCGGGCCTGGTTTTCCTTGCAGATCCCGCGGGCGTAGATGATCCGCCAGAGATCTCCGCCGCCGTAGTTCCAGTCCCGGCTCCTGTCCTTGAAGGACAGGAGCCGGCCATCGTCCCCGAAACGCAATTCGAGGGCGGCGTTGGCAAGCATATACCCGCCCATGGTGGCATCCTCCGGCCGGATCACTCCGGATTGCGCCGGAAAATGCGGGCGATGCGGACCATGTCGAACTTGCGGGCGCGGTCGTAGTAGTAGACCCCGTTCTGCTCCTGCTCGACATCGGTGAGCTGGGTGTAGCAGTAGCCGGCGACGTGCTTCAGGCTCAGCAGCGCGTCCACCTGGCCCTCCAGCCGCGTGTAGAAATCCTCCAGCGTCTGCGGCTCCTGGCCATATCCCCAGCCGGCAACGAGCTTCTCCCGCTTCTCGGGCGGGGTCCAGCGGATGCCGCCGAACTCGTCGACCAGGTAGGGCTGGCCGCCGTACGCCGGCTCGCGCTTGGGGTTGTTGCGCCAGACACCTTCGGGGCCCGGCGTGAGTAGTGTCCGCAGCTTCTCCGGATCCTGCTCGTAGTTATGCACGGTCCAGAGATCGGTGTGGACATGGACGTACCCGCTGGTATCGTTCACCGGCCGCGTCGGGTCGAGATCGCGCGTCAGATCGTAGGCGGCACGCAGGATACGGTCGTGAAACGCCGCGTCGTACCCGCCCCCCGTCTCGTTGAACGGCGACCACGCGATGATCGACGGGTGGTTGCGGTCGCGCGTGATCACCTCGCGCCACTCGGTGAGGAAGTTCAGCGCGCCGGCCTCGAACGGAACGTGCCGGTTCGCTGGCATTGTATGGTACCAGCTGCAGAACACCAGCCCCCAGGAGGCCGACTCGCCCCACGTGAGGTAGCCGAGACGGTCGGCCCAGTAGTGGAAGCGCTCCTCGAAGACTTTCTGGTGCAGCCGTGCGCCGTTGAACCCCGCCCGCATCGACATCTCGATGTCGCGCCGCAGATCGCGGTCGGTCGGCGCGGTCCAGATGCCCTCCGGGTAGAAGCCCTGGTCGAGCACCAGACGGAGATAGCGCGGCTGGTTGTTGAGATATACCCGCCCGCCCTCGACGTGAACCTTGCGCAGGCCGGCATAGCTGTGCACCAGATCGAGCACACGCCCGCGCCCATCCAGCACCTCGAAGGTGAGGTCGTAGAGGAAGGGACTTTCCGGCGACCACGGCTTCGGCTGGCGGCCGGCGGAAAGCGCGCAGGCCGCATTCTGCGCGGCCGGCACGACGACCTCGTCTACCTTGCGTTTGCCATCGAACAGCCGTGCGCGCAACCGCAGTCCACGCGTAACCGCATGATAGCGCGGCACCACTACAAAGCGCCCGCCGTCCAAATCCGGCATCACCTGCACCTGCTCCAGCCCCTCGGGCGCCACGGCTTCCAGCCATACCGTCTGCCAGATGCCGGTCACGCGCGTGTAGGAGCAGCCGTGGCTGGCATGACGGACCGACTGCTTGCCGCCCGCCTGGGCGCCGGAACGCGTGTCGTCCTGCACGTGCAGCACAAGGTGGTGCCGCTTGCCCGCCTGCACCTGCGCGGTGATATCGAACGTGAAGGAGCTGCTGCCGCCGACGTGCGTCCCCACCGGCTTGCCGTCGACAAACGCCTCGCAGGCGAAGTCCACCGCGCCGAAGTGCAGCAGGATGCGCCGGTCTTCCCACGCCCGCGGGATGGCCACTTCGCGGTGATACCACATGCGCCCGATGAAGTCCGTGTGCGCGACCCCGGACAGCCGGCTCTCGGGGCAGAAGGGCACCCGTATCTCGCGGTCAAACCCCTGGCTTGCGGCCAATCCCCGCTCCATCCCCGACTGTCCCGGATCGAGGACAAAGGTCCACGTGCCGTTCAGATTCGCCCACGATTCACGCATGAACTGCGGCCGAGGATGCTCCGGTCTCGGGATTCCGCGTCCGCGCGCCCGTGCCACTTTGCTCTTCTGCATAGGATGATCCCTTCTGCCCGAACCGGGCATCACGGGTACAATAACCGCCAATTGCCGTCACTGGCAACACGCAAATGACGGCGGCGATTACGATGGACGGGGGATCATGGCATACCAAATGCTTTCTTGCTTACGCTCGACGCGATGGACGTGCGAGGGTAATCGCCATGATGCAAGC
>CAYRPP010000090.1:0-7204 GCA_964426115.1 uncultured Lentisphaerales bacterium
GGCTCGGACTTGACTGGGACGAGGGGCCCGATGTGGGCGGCCCCTGCGCGCCCTATGTGCAATCGGAGCGGGTGGAACGTTATGCGGCCGCCCTGCGGGAATTGCAGCGGGGCGGACACGTCTACCCGTGCGTCTGCACGCGGCGCGACGTCGAGCAGGGTCAGTCGGCGCCGCATCTGGACGATCTCTCGCCGCGCTATGACGGCACTTGCGACGGGCGCTTTGCCGGTTACGGGGAGGCCCTGCGGGCGCGTCTGGCCGCGGCCGGGGAGCACACCGTCGTCTCGCCCAACCAATGGCCCGCGTGGCGTTTCCGGGCGCGGGGAGCGACCCGCTTTTCCGACGGCCTCCGCGGCGAGCAGCAGGGAGATGTCGGCACGGCGGAGGGTGACTTCGTTCTCGCGCGTCACCCGCAGGGCGCGGGCTACATGCTGGCCGTGGTGGTGGACGACGCGGCGATGGGCATCACCGAGGTCGTGCGCGGCGACGACCTGCTGCCGGCCACGCACCGCCAGTTGCTGCTCTACCGGGCGCTGGATCTCGCGCCGCCGCGTTTCTGCCATGTGCCGCTGGTGGTGGGCGAGGAGGGACGGCGGCTCGCCAAGCGGCATGGCGACACCCGGCTGTCGTCGCTGCGGGAGCGTGGGTTCGCGCCGGAGGCCATCGTCGGGCTGCTGGCCTGGTGGTCCGGCTGGGCGGCGTGGGGCGAGGCGCTAACGCCGCGGGAACTGATTCCGCGCTATGACCTAAGTCGGCTGCCGCGGGAACCGGCCGTTCTTGACGCGCGCGTCCGGGCGTGGCTGGGCTAGAAGCGGAAGTTCAACGCGGCGTTGAGCGCATTGTCGCCTTCGAAGGCTTCGTAGCCCAGGCTCAGCGTGGTCTTCCGCGTGAGGTAGATGTCGAGCCCGCCGGTGATGCCGACCGTGGCGCCGGTGAGTTCCACATCGTCCTCATTGTCGAAGCTGATGTCGTTGTAAACGGGACCGAAGAAGACCCCGATGGCCTCCGGCCAGTAGCGCTTGTTGCCGATCAGCTCGTTGACCACGCTCAGCGTGACGGTGCCGTAGGTCTCGACGTAGTTGTTGTCCCATCCGTTGATTTCCGGGCTGGCGGCGCTGATCTGGGCCAGCGCCTGCAGGCGCAGGCGGGTTTCCAGCGTCAGGCTGCTAAGCAGGTCGTGATCGAGCAGATTGGCCCAGATGCCGCCGCCGTACTCCAGGGAGGGATCGTTGTCGCCCGCCCAGGGTTCGACTTTGGCGGTGACGGTGCCCAGGAAGCCGTAGACCGAGACCCAGGATAACAGGTCATGGCCGAGATGCATGGAGAACTTGTTCTGCTTGAGCGCCGACGAGTCGGAGTTGTTGACCTCGCGGTCGGCGTAGCGGTAGAAACCGCCGAGGTGCCAGCCGCCCAGATTGTCCGCCGCCAGCAGGTAATGCGTGCCGGAGGCCTCGGCGGCGCGGGGGGATGCCGAAGCTTGGACAGCCACCAGAACAAAGGCCCCGAGCAGAGAGGCCAGAAGAATCGAGCTTGATTTCATGTGTGCCTAATCCTTACAGTTACGCCTACGAAGCTGACGACCTCGTCGTGTCAGAGCACAATTACTGCTGAACGAGGTAATATGCTATCGTATCGCCGTGAAAAGACAAGGAGTTTCGTCGTGAGGCACATGATTTTCATTTCCGGGATTCTGTCGGTCCTGCTGCTTTCGGGGTGTTTCGAGCACCGCGAGGCGCCGGAGCGGCTGATGTCTGCCGTGGGCATCGAGGCGGCGCGGCAGATGCGCGCCACCGTCCAGAAGGTCGACCTCGGCGGCGCCAAACTGGATCGGCTTCCCGAGGAACTCGCGGAGATGCCGCGGCTAGAGTGCCTCCTGCTGCGCGGCGCTGAGGCCGCGGATTTCGGGGTGCTGCCGCGGATCACGGCCCTGCGGATGCTCGATCTGGCGGCGATGCGGCTGGCGCAGGTGCCCGAGGAGGTGATGCGCCTTGCGAATCTGCAGATGCTATACCTCTCCGACAACGCGCTCACGAACCTGCCGCCGGCCCTGGGCATGCTCGGCAGCCTGACCTACCTGAATCTCGACCGCAACCGACTGGCTGTTCTGCCGCAGACGCTGGGCGACCTGCGCGCGCTGCGCTGGCTGCGCCTCAACCAGAACCAGCTCGCCGCCCTGCCAGAGGCGGTCGGCTCGCTGGCGCAGCTCCAGCGGCTCTACCTGCGTGACAACCGCCTGCGGGCGCTCCCGGAGGCGCTGGCAGGGTGCGCCCTGATCGAGGATCTGGCGCTTTCAGGCAACCAGTTGGACGCCTTTCCCGAGTTGCTGACCCGCCTGCCCCGGCTGCGCAACCTCGACTTGAGCGGCAACCCGCTGGCCACGTTCCCGGAGGACGAAGCGCTCGCCAGAATGTCGGCGCTCCGCCTGCTTACCCTGACACGCTGCAACGTCAGGCCCGAAATGCGGGAACGCCTGCGCGCCGCCCTGCCCAAGTGCCTGATCACGTTCTAGGGAATAATCCACAATTCCACTGGTGCTTGCGCTCGACGAATGCGGCGACGATTACGGTGGAAAAGGTGAGCTGGCGACGTGACAGGCATGCATACCTGCCGCACCTTGTCCTGCCACCTATCCGTGCCCGCTGAATCCGTAGCTTTTCCATCTGCGCCATCTGCGGTTTAAATTCTGGCGCTTCCCGTTCTGCACGGGACAACGCATCACGTTTCACGCATCACGCATCACGTTTTCACGCATCACGTTTTCACGCATCACTTTTCACGTTTCACTTTTCCCCGGCACAGAATCTGCTGCATTCTGGCAGGTCCCACAAATGGGGCGCGAGCGGAACGCCGTTCTGCCCACGGTTCTACAACATCCTCATACCTGACAGCGTTGCCAACATGCGAGCATATCTGTTTTTGCTGCTCCCGCTGGCCGTCCTCTTGCCTTGCGCCGCACTGGCGGCGGAACCGGCGGCCGCCACCGGCGCGGCGCCATCCGCGCCCGCAACCGGAAGCAACTGGATCCAGCGCCTGGAACTGACCGACAGCGAGGCGCTGGGCGACTTCGCCATGCGCTGGAACGACCGGGGATCCGTCGTGCGCCTCTCCGATGCCTCGGGAAACATCAGCCTGGAATGCAACCTCAGGCGCAGGCGGAGCTTCTGGAGTGGTACGCCGCGCGCGGTCTTCGACACCGCCTTCGGCGACGGCACCCTCGTCACGGCAATGCTGCCCAACACCAACGCTGTCGCGACGGTCGCGCTGCGGCGGTCGCGCCAGCGCTGCACGCTCTACGTGGACGGACAGCCGGCCATCGGTTTCCCGGATGTCTGGCCGGGAGCCATCGCGCTTGCAATTCCCGCCGCCGCGCTTCCGGAACCTGCCGGGGAAGCCTTCACGCAGCGGCTGGGACGGTTCACCTTCAATGATGATTTCCTGATCGATCCGGATTCTCCACAGGCCCTCAAGCTCTGGGACAAAGTCTCCGGCGACTGGGGACTGCATGCGGTCACCGGCACGGTCGTGGGAACCGCGCGCGGCGAGCTCAAGCGCTTCCCGAAGCCCGAGCGCAGCCCCAACTTCTACAGCCTCGAGGGACGCGGCGTCCACGCCGCGATCCTCACTGGCGAAGCCTTCTACAATCACTACACATACCGTGCCTCGGTGCAGCACAACGCCGGCACCAACGGTCTGCTCTTCCTGGTCACCGACCAGGGCGCGGGGCACGCCTTCACAGTTCAGACCGATCCGACCAGCGGTTGCTTAATCTACGCCCTCTGGAACCGCACCTCTGTGGGGAAAGGGCTCGGCGACCTGGTCGAGGCCGTCGCGACCGACTGCGTGCCCGGGCAGTGGATCATGCTGGAGGTGCGGCTCTTCGAGGACCGTGTGGTGTGCCTGGCGGACAACATCGAGGTGCTCCGCCGCCGCCTCGCGATGCCGCCCGGCGGACGCTTCGGGCTCTACAGCCATGCGCCCGGCGGCACGCGCTTCGACGATGTCCGCGCGCACACCCACACCGAAATGCCGATCGACACCGCGGAAGATCTGTCCTTCTGGACGCGCGCGCGGAGCCCCGGACTCGAAGCCCGCGATGGACCGCTGACCGGCCTGGAGCCTTCCGACATCCCATTCTCCGGCAAGGCGCATCTCGTCAAGACCTCCGCCAGCAACGAAACCGAGATCGTCTTCGGCGCGACCAACGACCCGCCGCGCCGCGTCGACCTGGCCCTGGCGCCGGAATCCGCGGAGTGGTCGGCCGCGCTGATTGCCGGCTGGCAGGGTGAGCAAGCGCCGCACTACCGGATGTCCGTGCGCCAGGCGGGAGGCGCGGCGACCGCCGAGCTCTTGCGCATCGAGCCGGGCGTCACCAACCGGGTGCTGGACCGCGTGGAACTGCCGCCGCCGGCCGGCCGCAACGTCACTCTGACGCTCGACGCCGCCTCAGGCGACGGCCTGCGCGGGCGGGTCGACGGGCAGACAGTAGTCTGGAGCCCCCTCTGCGGGCCGGCCGAGGGCGCCGGCGGTTTCGCCCTGGGTCGCGCAACGCAAGCCTCCGTCGCGCTGCCCGTCTCGCGCGGCGAAGTGCCGCGACTCACGGACCGCTTCGAGAAGAACAACCTCTATGTCACCGATCCCTACATGCGCCACTGGGCGGCGCCCGAGGGGCAGTGGCTGGAGTATCCCGATGGACGCTCCTGGTACAAGAGTGACGTCCTGCGCCAGGCGGAGGTGCGCCTGCCGGCGGTTAACCAGACCACGTTCCACCTGCTGATCCGCGAGGGCGAGACCAACGGCCTGCTCCAGGTGGCGGTGACGAACGACGAGATCATGGTGACCACCCGCTTCGATGCGGACGGTGCGCCACTCACGGTCGCCAGGCTTGCCGGCGAACGCTTTCCCACGTCGCAGCCCGTGGCCGACGGTCCCCGCTTCCGGTTCATCACGGCGCGGTTCGACGACGGGATCTTCTCGCTCGGCTGCGACACCGGCCTCCTCGCGCGCTGCCGCGTCCCCTTTCCCTTCCCCGGGCGCCGCATGATGCTGCATGGGATGAACACTGCGCAGTTGGGCTTCACGCGCGTAGTCCGCGAGCCGGTACTCGACTGCCTCTTCACCGAATCGCTACACGACTGGGTGATCAACGGCGGCACGTGGGAGGTCATCAACCGCTTCCAGTGCTACCCCGACTGGTCGCACATGAACGGCGAGAACGCCGACTCGCTGGCGGCGCTCTGGTCCAAGTTCGAAATCGCCGGCGACTTCAGCGCCGAGTTCTTCGCCGGCATGCGGCACGGCTGGTACCAGCGACTCGGCGATCTGAACCTGACCGTGCTCAACCGCACCGACAGCACGGCCAGCGGCTACACCCTCGTGACGGCAGGCTGGGATCCCGACGAGTCCCAGCTCTGGTCGCGCCTGCTGCGCGACGGCCGGCTCCTCGCCGCGTCCGACCGCTATACAGTGCCCCGCACCCGCGAGGGCAACAAGCGCAAGGGCTACGAGCCGCTCGTCGCGACGGGCCGGGATGTACACGGGGCTTGGTACTCGCTACGCCTGCGCCGGATCGGCGGACGCCTGACGTTCGACTTCGACAACGAGCGGATCATCGAGGCCGAGGATCCCGAGCCGCTGCGCGCGGGGTCGTTCGGCATCTGGACCTACCGCAACTCGATGATGGTCGCCCGCGTGCGCATCACGGCCGATGCCATACGGCCGCGGCCCTTCCGGCAGACGCGCCTCCGGTCGCTGCCGCCGCCCACGCCGTCCGCGGCTGACTCCCCCGCCCACTCGAACCTCACGGTCAACGGATGGCCGGTCCAGTTGTTTCAGGAGCCGTTCTGGCACCTGGACGAGGGCGACAACCACACCCGCATCGCGTTCCGCCGGGACGGCGCGTCCGCGCCGGAGATGCTGGTCCGCACGTCCCAGGGCGGCGGCGCCTTCATGGCCCGCGCTCACCTGCCCATGGTTCCGGCCGGCGACATTCTGGGCTGGCGCTTCGAGGTCGCGCGCCATCCCGGGGCGCGTTTCAACTTCGAGTACACCCTGGGCACGATGGAGGGCGAGACCTTCATGCCGGTCGAGCCCCTCTCGTTCCTGATTTGCGGCACGGACGAGGAACGCGGATCGCGGCGCGTAACCGGCCGCCTCGCACGCGAGCCGGCGCCGACGGCGGAGGGCGGCGCGCCTGTCTGGACACCCGTCGTGGTCTGGATCCCGATCGAGGGTGTCGCCAACCGTATGTTGGTCCGGCTCGACGGGTTCGGCAACCTCCAGCCCAGCGACATCCAGCAGGGCCTCCTGGGCAATCCGCCCGGCGCGTGGTACGCCGTCCGCAACCTGCGCCCCATCTGCCGCGGCAAGCCCGTGTTCAATGGCCCGACCCCCGAGGCGCTCGCCGCGCTGCGCGCGCAGGTCGACGCGGCGCCGGTGGGCAGGCTCAACATCCTCGCGGTTCCGGCAGCCCTCGATCCGTCGTGTCCGGTGGTAGAGTGGGGCGTCATGCCGGGAAGCGACTTCGGACTGGTTGCCAAACCTTCTTCTCGACCACCGCGCAGTCTCCGGGTTGCCTCCACCCTGCCGTGGCCCAACCCTTTGCTGACGGCCAACAACGTGCGGCTCGACGACGAGCCGGTCCCCATCGTCTGGATCGACCACAACGAGCTCGTCGTCCCGCTGCCGCGCACCCTGCAAAAACGCGGCGACGAGCTGCGGCTCTCGCTCGACCTGCTCGACGGGCGCAGTTTCACCCAGATCTTCCCCGCCGCGTCCATGCTGGCGGCGGGCGCGGACGGCAAGGCCGAGCCGCCGCTGCTGATCGCGTTCGACTTCACCAACCATCCCGCCTGCCACCAGAACTTCGAGTCGCGCACGGTCTTGCCCGCGACCTTCCAAGTCGGCCAGCCGCCGACCATACGCTTCGACGACCCGCGCCAGGGCGCCTACCTGCGCTTCGCCAACAACGGGAGAGCGGATGGTCTCAAGGGGCTGCTGGCGCAGGGCTACGACATCGCCCGCTGGCCCGTGCTGCAATTGCGGTACCGGGGCGATCACATGGCCCGCGTCACGCTGCACGCGCTCAACTCGGGCATGATCGCCTTCTCCGAGAACCATCCCAATGCCGCCCGCGTGCCCCTCTCCCCGGAGACGGCGCTCGACCGCGCCTGGCATACCTGGCTGGGACGGGTCTCGTCCTTAACGC
>CAYRPP010000091.1:0-7138 GCA_964426115.1 uncultured Lentisphaerales bacterium
CGGAGGCGTGCGCCGCGTTGACCATGATGCTCGTGCCGAACTCGCGCCGGACGGAGCCGGGACGCGCCTTGCTGGGATCGGTGGCGCCCAGCAGGTCGCGAATCTTGCGCACGGCGTCGACGCCCTCGTAGACCACCGCCAGGCAGACGCTGGAGCCGGGAGCGTTCTTCTTCCCGGACTCGCAGGCCGTCGGTCGACAGCCGCTCATGAACTCCACAATGTTCTCGAACTCACGCTCGGCGAAGCGCGCAGCCAGCGTCTCGCAGAGCGGACGAACCATCGCGTCGTCGACCGGGAAGCCGAACTCGCGCGAGAGCGCCTGCGCGGCGCGGCTCACGCCGAAGGCCGGGAAGACGCGCCGGAGGTTTTCGCAGACCGGCCCGTAGAACGTCTCGGCCTGCGCCACGCTCATCGCGAGGCGGTTGACGCAGACCATGCGCAGCCCGGCGCTGGAGAGCAGGTCGAGAATGTTGCCGGCCCGGAAGCTCGGGACGCGGAAGTTGTCGGGCTTGAGCAGGACGAGCGTCTGCTCGACGCCCTCGCCCACCGGCAGGTCGTGCGCGCCACGCACGAAACCCGAGTCGGTCGCGACATGACGGCTCCAGATGCGCAGCGTCTCGCGGGTCACGGCGGCCGAGGGCCCCATCAGCACGGCCGGCTCGAAGTAGCGGACGGCGCCGTCGGGCTCCTGGACGTAGTCGCCGAAGGTGTCGCGCACCGAGAGGCCGCTGCCCCAGAGCAGGCGGGCGCTGCCGGTGACCTCGCGGATCTTGCGGATGGCATCGTCGCCCTCGAAGAGCAGCATTATCGTGCGGTGGGGGCGTCCGGAGACCGGGTCGGGGGCGTAGTTCCGGCGGATGTAGTTGGCCAGCACCAGGGCCATGCCGGAATCGTCGAGCTGGGCGCCCTCGACATATTCGGCGTAATCGTCCACCAGTGCCTTCGAGGGACCGAAGAGGCGCGCGGCCACGAGCTTGAGATCCGTCCGCGCGAGGTAGCGCCCCAGCACGCCGCCCGTGCGGGACTTACGGATGGTGTAGGGGTTGATCAGGACAAATGCGATCTCACTCGCCATGCGGTCACCATTCCCGTCGCCCGGATCAGCCTTCCCCGAAGGGCACGGACGGCATCGCCTTCCAGAGCCCGTCCAGATCGTAGTAGGCGCGCGCCTCGGGCGAGAAGATATGCACGATCACGTCCACGCAATCCGAGACGACCCAGCCGCTGTCGGGCGTGCCTGAGCCGCGGTAGCCGGTCACATTGCGCTCCTTGAGCTGGTGACGCAACTCGTTGGCCAGGGCGCGGAGATGCGGCGACGAGGTGCCGGTAGCCAGGATGTGGAAATCCGTGATGGACGAGGCGCAGCGGACATCCACGATGCGGATGTCTGCGGCCTGCTTGCCGTCCAGCACGCGGGCGAGGGTCCGGGCGAGTTCCAGGGAATTGATGGCTTATGCTCCTGCGCGGTAGAGGCCGTGCGCCTCGATGTAGGCCACGACCGGATCGGGAGTAAGATAGCGGATTTGCCGGTTCTGAGCAATCCGTTTGCGGATCTCGGACGAGGAGACGTCGCAACCGCGCCCGGGGATGATGCCCGCCAGCAGCCGCTCGGGCCAGGGCGCGGGCAGCTTCAGGACGCCGGCCGCGGGCACCGGATCGTACCACGGCCGCCGCAGCGTGATGAACTCGCAGAGCGGCAGCAGCTCCTCGACGCGGTGCCAGGTGTGCAGCTCCAGCAGCGAGTCCATGCCGATGACGAAACACGGCCGCTCGCCCGGATGGAGCGTGTGCCAGGCCAGCAGGGTGTCGACCGCGTACGAGACGCCCCCGCGGGTTATCTCCTGGTCGGAACAGACGAAGGCGGGATTGTCCGCGATCGCCAGCCGGACCATGGCCAGGCGGTCGGCGTTGGAGGCCAGGTGGTCGTGGGGTTTGTGCGGCGGCAGGTTTGCCGGGAGGAAGACGACCTGCCCGGCGCATCCCTCGTCCAGCACACTCTGGGCCATCATCAGATGGCCGATATGTATGGGGTTGAACGATCCCCCCAGTATCGCGACGCGGCTCATGCGCCTCCCTTCCGGCCATCCGCGATGGCGGTCAGCAGGCCCGCCATCGCCAGGGCCGCCACCAGGCTGCTGCCACCCTGGCTGACGAAGGGCAGCGGAATGCCTGTCATGGGTATCGCCTTGACGACACCGCCGACGTTCAGCAGCGCCTGCACCGTGAGCGTGGCCGTCAGGCCGACTCCCAGCAGCATGCCGAACGGTCCCCTGGCCTGCGCGGCGATGGCCCAGCCGCGCAGGGAGAGCATAGCATAAACCAGCAACAGCATCACACAGGCAATGATGCCCAGCTCCTCCGCCAGGGCGGAAAAGATGAAATCGGAGGAGACGATCGGCACCGCCTGCGGCGCGCCGGCGCCGATGCCGGCGCCCCAGAGGCCGCCGGCATACATCGCCGAGAGTCCCTGGAGGATCTGCCAGCCCCGGCCCGTGGGATCGGAAAAGGGATCGAGCCAGACGTCGAAGCGCGCGCGCGCGTGCGCCGAGATCGCCCCCACAGCCAGTCCCGAAAGAAGCACGCCGACGCCCCCGAACACCAGGTAGCCGGGTTTCCGCGCCACGGCGTAGAGCATGATGACCAGGACGGTGTTCAGCAGCAGGAGCAGGCCCAGGTCGCGCAGCAGGATGACCAGCCCCATCGGCACTGCCCAGAGCAGCGCGAAGCGCAGCAGCGTGCGGGCCGGCGGCAGCGGCACGCCGATCTGCGTCGCGGAGAAGTCGGCCCGGCGTCCACCCAGGAATCCGGCCAGGAAGACAACCAGCAGCGGCTTGACGATCTCGGAGGGATTGAGGTTGCCGGGAAGGTAGACCCCGCCGCGGTAACGCCGTCCAAACGCCAGCATGGCGGCGAGCAGCGCCACCGAAACCGCGTAGCCGACCCAGCCCGCCGCGGCGAGCCCCCGGTACCTACCGCCCGAGGCCAGCACCATGACCGCCAGCATGACGGCCATGCCGACCGGCACGGCCAGCACGACACCGCGCCCGCCGTCGCCCGCGAAGACGCCCATGCGGAACTGGATGGCCAGGCCAATGCCCGTAAGGAAGCAGGCCATGAGGACGATCCTGCCGTCCGCCCGGCCGGGACGCAGCCGCAGGCAGATCCAGGCCAGCAGCATCCCCGCCGTGTAGCCGCCGAAGGCCCGGAGCTGCCCCCACGGCACGCTGGGCGCGTTGGCCAGGCGGGTGGCCAGCAGCACCAGGTGCGCCAGCGCCACGGCCAGCCACGCCAGCAGCCAGAGCGTGCCCGGCTCTCCGCCGCCGCCCGCGCGCCGCCGCGTCATCCCTGTGGCCCGTCTCGTCATCGGCTGCCTGTCCCTGTCTTGCGGATGATTCCGAGGCGCGAAGCCTCCTCCAGCAGCGCGCGGGCGATCGGCAGCGCGCCGCGCGAGCCGTAGCCGCCGCGCTCGACCAGCACGGTCACGACCAGCGGCGGCTCCGCGCCGGACGCGAAGCAGGTGAACCAGGCGTGATCCGCGCCGCCGGGCGCCTGCGCCGTGCCCGTCTTGCCGCAGACGGACAGTCCCGGAACGTCGGCGGCGCGGCCCGTGCCGTGCAGCACCGCCTCGCGCATCAGGCCGCGGGTGGTGGAGGCCGCCGCACGGGAGAGGACGCGTTCACCCGCCGGGAGCGGACTCGACCGCACCAGCACCGGCGGGTGCAGCTCGCCGCCGGCGGCCACCGCAGCCGTCCACAGGGCCACGTGCAACGGCGTGACCACCATACGGCCCTGCCCGATCGCGAGCTGCGCCCGCGTCTTGCGGTCGGCCGCCGATACCGTCGGCACCGCGCCGGCGCCGGCCGACATGCGGCCGGTGGCCGACTCGTAGAGCGTCACACGATCGTTCAGGCGCAGGCGCGCCACGATATCGTTGAAGGCGTCGGCGGGACAGGCCAGGCCGAGCTGGGCGAAGTAGACGTTGGAGGAGTGGAGAAATCCGTCGCGCAGCCCGATGCGTCCGAACCCGCCCCAGGCGCGGCCCTCGCGTTGCCGGAGGTAGTATTCGCTGTCGCGGATCGGACGTGCGTCGCGTGCCGCGCGGAAGCCCGCGCCCGGGCAGTCGAAGACCGGCGAGAGCCGCTGGCCGGCGGCCAGCGCGGCCATGACTACCTTGAAGGTCGAGCCCGGCGGATAGAGTCCCTGGAGCGCCCGGTTGAGCAGGGGGGCGTCCGCCAGGTCGTCCTGGGCCTCGCCGGGTCGGCACGGATCGAAGTCCGGCATGCTGAGCAGCACCTTGACGGCGCCGTCGTCCGCGCACAGGACGACCACGGCGCCCTTCTTCCCCTGCATGAGGGCGTGGGCCCTGCGCTGCAGGCGCGCGTCGATCGTCAGGCGCAGATCGCCGCCCTCGGCCTGGTTGGCGGCCATCAGGTTGCGCCCGATGCGCGCGAGCTCGTCACGCGCGGTGCCGCCGATGCCGCTGAGCACCTGGTCGCCGGCGCGCTCCATGCCCGTCATGCCATACTGCGTGTCGAAGTAGCCGACGACATGCGCAGCGGCCGCGCCCAGCGGATAGCGCCGATTCCAGGGCTGTCCCGGCCGCGGATCGTCGAGCGCCAGCACCGTGCCGTGGCAGTCGAGGATCGAACCGCGCCGCACGAGGCTGGAGGGGCGCGCATTGTGCAGCCGCATGAAGCGCATGAAGTCGATGTTGCGGGCGCCCAGCATCTGCCAGTTGAACTGCGCCGCCAGGATGCCGCCCCAGGCGGCCAGCGTCAGGAAGGCCAGCAGGGGAAACCCGGCCGGCCGGCCGCCCACCGCGCGCCGGCCGCCCAGTGCGAGCCAGAGGGCCGCGCCGGCAAAGGCGCCGAAGAAGGCCATCCGCAGCACGAGCATGGTGGTGCCGGCGTGCGGGCCATTGAGCCACTGGGTGATCGCGTGGAGCAGGATCAGGCCTCCTGGCCGCCGGTGTCCAGCGGCTCCAGATCCAGGGTGAAGCCGCCCGCATCGGCCAGCCAGATCAGCGGCCGGCAGTCGGCGTCCATCTCGCCGGGCAGCGGCTGGAAGCAGGGACGCTCAGGCGGCGGATCGTGCCGCCAGGCGGCGCGGTAGCGACGCCCCGGCTCCAGGAAGGGGAGCCGGAGGGTCCAGGCGCGGGCCTTCGCCGTCAGGGCCGAAACCTGCCAGGAGGCGCCCCGGCGACAGGCCGCCTGCACGTATTCGCCGATCTCGCCGCGAATCCAGCGCACGTCCGCGTCGCGCCACTCCAGCGCGCGCAGGCGCTGCAGCGCGGCGGCATGCGCCGGAGTGACGTTCTCCAGCCGCGGCGCGGCCCAGAGCATCGGCTGCGGCGCGGACATGGAGGGCGTGACGACAAACGGCAGATGGCAGTTGAACGCCGCGGCATCGGACGGGACCACGGAAGCCGGCCCGTCCACGGCGCCGGATTCGGACGCACCGCCGGCCAGCCAGCCGCGCACCCGGTTGGCCGGCAGATCCGCGGGGCGGTCGCCGGCGATCAGCAGCCATCCGTCAACCTCGCGGCGCATGACGGCGCATTTGCCGTGGGGGTAGAGCAGGGTGACCGGCAGCGGCGAGTCCGCCAGCGCGCGCGCTACGGGGCGGCGTGAAAATCCGCCTGGCGCGGCGGCGTCCGCCATGATCCCCTGCGTCTCAAGGGGGAAGCGGAAGCGTGTCTCCATCGCCGGTGCCGTGCGGCAGGCCACGCCGAGTCCCGCGCAGCGCAGGGTGACGGCGAAGGCTGTGCCGGTCTTCCTGAGCGGGACGAAAGCGCAGACCGCCTCCTCCGTCTCCGCACCGTCCGGAAGCTGATTGACATCGCGCACGGAGCAGCCTCTGTCCCGGCGCCACGCGGCGGTTCCGTCCGAGCCTGCAAAAGCCAGCGGACTCCAGGCCAACAGCACGCGCCGGTCGAGCAGCACGCGCAGGCATGGCGTCCCCGCCTCAACCTCGCGGCTTCCGGCGCGCAGCGCCAGGTCGATCCGCAGGCGACCGTCAGGCGAACAGAGTCCGTCCATGCCGCCGCCCCCGCCTCAAAGCTTGAGGCCGTCGAACAGGTCGCCGAGACTGCCGAGCGCCTTGGCGGGGCCGCGCTGACGCAACGCGTCGAGCGCCGCCTGCTCCTCGTCGACCTCGCCCGGCCGCCAGCGCCCGGGAAGGGTCAGCGATACCCGGTGGCCGTCGTTCTCCTTGACGACCACCTCGATCTTGCTGCCGGGCGGGAAGGCGCGCTCCAGCCGCGCCTCGGGATTGCCGCCCTTGCCGATGTCGGTCTCGCTGATGTGCAGCAGGCCGGTCTGGCTCTCCGAGAGGCGCACAAAGACGCCGAAGGGCTTGTAGCCCTCGACCAGACCCTCGACCCGCGCGCCGGCGGCGAGGCTGGCCGGCTGCATGGACGCCAGCCGTGCATCGATCGGGCGCAGGCTCATGCGCCGCCGCTCAATATCGACCGACTCGACCTGGAGATCCATCTCCTGCCCCTCGGCCACCACCTCGCGGGGGTTCATGATCCGCCGCCCGTTGCCCAGCGCGCCGATCGGGATCAGGCCCTCGACGCCGGGCTCCAGCTCGACAAAGGCGCCGAAGGGCTCGATGTGCGTGATCTTGCCATGCACCGTGCCGCCAACCGGGTAGCGCGTCGCCGCCTGGGCGAAGGGATCGGTCTGCGCCGCCCGCAGGCTGAGCGAGATGCGGTTGCGCTCCCAGTCGATCTCGCGGACGAGCACCTCGACGGCGTCGCCCTCCTTCACGACGTCGGCGGGCTTCACGTCGCGCCGGTAGGAGAGCTCCTTCATCGGCACCAGTCCCTCGACGCCGCCGAGGTCGACGAAGAAGCCGAAGTCCGTCAGGCGCGTGACGCGTCCGGAACGGGTCGCCCCGACCTCGAGTTCCTGCCGCAGTTCCTCGCGCTGGCGCTCGCGCTCCTGCTCCAGCAGCGCGCGGCGGCTGACGACCACGTTGCGCCCCTCCTCGTCATACTCCTGGACGATGAAGTTGAAGGTCTGACCGACGTAGACCGCGCCCTCCTGGCGGTAGAGCGAAATCTGCGAATAGGGGCAGAAGCCGCGGCGCGGCCCGATCATCACCTCGTAGCCGCCGTTGACCTCCGCCGTGACCT
>CAYRPP010000092.1:0-7078 GCA_964426115.1 uncultured Lentisphaerales bacterium
AAGTGGCTGCGGCGCAAGGGGCGCATCGAGGCCTCCGAGACCCTGGCGGTGGCGGAATCGGTCGCCGTGGCGCTCGACTATGCCTGGAACCAGGCCGGGATGATCCATTGCGACATCAAACCCGGCAACATCATGGTCGATGCCGACGGCACGGTCAAGCTGACCGACCTCGGCGTGGCGCGCTGCGTGCGCGGACGCGCGCGGGGCGACGTGGCGGACAACTACATCTCGGGGACGCCGGCCTACATGGCACCCGAGCAGATCACGGGATCCGCGCCGCTCGACTGCCGTACCGACATGTACGCCCTGGGCGCGACGCTCTACCACATGGCGACCGGTCACCAGCTCTTCCCAGGCAAGACGGACGACGAGGTCATGCAACTGCAGTGCTACGGCCAGGCGCCGGACGCGCGCGATTTCGCGCCCGAACTCTCCGCGCCCTATGTCGCCCTGCTCGAGAAACTGCTGGCCAAGAACCCCGCCCGCCGTCCGCGGAACTGGCATGCCGCGCTGCAGGACATGCGGCAGGTGCGCCATGTCCAGTTTCCGGTCGGCGAGGCGCCGCCCCCCGGCGGCAGCACCATGCTGCGCCACAAGCCCGCGGCGCGCCTGTGCGACGACGAGCCGTCCGCCGCGGCGGCGGCCCGCGACTCCCGCCGGGCCGGGCGCCGACGGCGCCCGCGGGCGCTGTCCCCGTCCGCCTGGCCCCGGTGGCTTGTCCTGCTGCTGGCCCTGGCCGCCTCCATGGGCGGGCTCGCGGTGATCCTTCTGGCCCTGCGCCGCTTCAGGTGATCCGCTTCCGGCTACACCAGGCCCTGGTCGATCATCGCGTTGGCGACCTTGACGAAGCCCGCGATGTTGGCGCCCAGCACATAGTCGCCGGGGCGGCCGTACTCGCACGAGGCGTCCAGCGCCTGCGCATGGATGGCCTTCATGATCCGGTTGAGACGTTCGTCGACCTCGTCCGCGTCCCACCGCAGGTGCATGGCGTTCTGCGACATCTCCAGTCCCGAGGTGGCCACGCCACCGGCGTTCGAGGCTTTGCCGGGCGCGAACAGGACGCCGCTTTCCCGGAAGACTTCGGCCGCCTCCGGCGTGCTGGGCATGTTGGCGCCTTCGACGACGAGGCGGCAGCCGTGGCGCACGAGCGCACGGGCGTCCTCGCCGTCGATCTCGTTCTGCGTCGCGCTCGGGAAGGCGCAGTCGCATGGAATCTGCCAGGGGCGCTGGCCGTCGTGATACCGCGACCCGGCGAACTGCCGGGCGTAGTCCGCGATCCGGCCGCGGGCCACCGTCTTAAGGTTGATTACCCAGGCCAGTTTTTCGGCATCTATGCCGGCGGGATCGTGGATGGTGCCGCCGGAGTCCGATAGCGAAACCACCTTCGCGCCCATCTGGTTGAGCTTCTCGACCGTGTACTGCGCCACGTTGCCCGCGCCCGAGACGGTGCAGACCTTGCCTTCGAGCGTCTCGCCGCGCGTCTGGAGCATCTCGCGTGCGAAATAGGCGCAGCCGTAGCCCGTGGCCTGCGGACGGATCAGCGAGCCGCCCCACTCGGGTCCCTTGCCGGTCAGGACGCCGGTGAACTGGTTGGCCAGCCGCTTGTACTGCCCGAACAGGAAGCCGACCTCCCGCCCGCCCACGCCGATGTCGCCCGCGGGCACGTCGGTGCCTGCGCCGATGTGGCGGTAGAGCTCGGTCATGAAGGACTGGCAGAAGCGCATGACCTCTGCATCGCTACGGCCCTTGGGATCGAAGTCGCTGCCGCCTTTGCCGCCGCCCATGGGCAGGGTGGTGAGAGCGTTCTTGAAGATCTGCTCGAAGCCCAGGAACTTGATGATCGAGAGAGTGACCGAGGGATGGAAGCGCAGGCCGCCCTTGTAGGGGCCGAGCGCGCTGTTGAACTGCACGCGGTAGCCGCGGTTCACGCGCATGTTGCCGGCGTCGTCAAACCACGGCACGCGGAAAATGACTACGCGCTCCGGTTCGGCAATGCGCTCGAGGATCGCCTGCCTGCGGTAGGACGGGTGGCGCGCTACCGCCGGCTCGATCGACTCGAAGATCTCGTGCACGGCCTGCAAAAACTCGCCCTGTCCGGCATGGACACGGCGGACATTTTCCATCACTTCGGCTGTGTAGCCATTCATCGTCGCTGCTCCTCTGGTCGCCAGATGCTTCTCGCTCTGGTGATGCCGCCATAATAACGGCATTTTATTGCCGCATAAAGGGATATTTTGGCATTTTATGGTAATTCAACGGCAATATTGCCGTATCCTGCCTCTCCCGATCTCTCCCCACTCACCATTCACGAACCCGCCTCGCCCCGTTGCCAGCCGCGGTCTACCGCGGTCCGCCGCGGCCAACTCCGGCCCGCCGTAGCCCACCGCGCACTTTTTTTTCGCCACCCCCTTGACAACGACGGCGGATGGGCGTATTAGCATTCTCAACAGCGGACATCAGGCGTGGCCAATTGGCGGACGCGCCGGGTCCGCCGTTAGGATGACGGTTTCCACCTCTTGGGAGGCGGGACCAAACGGTGCCCGGGGCGGCGCGCCGCAACAATGAGCCGCCCATGCAACACAGGAGTGTGCGTGAACCCAGTGTCACTGCACGAGAGCCGCATGCCTTCCCTGTTCGACCGGGAAGATGAGCCTCCAGAAACGAGCGCGTTAGGGGACAAGAGCGTCGCCGCCCTGCTTCCCCCAACGCCTGACAACAACGGCACCGCCGTTGAAAAGACACCTGCGCGTCGCGTGATGCGCATGAATCCCACGGGCCGGCGCTTCCGCCGCGCCTTCTTTCCCGACGCCACCGACCAGGAGTGGAGCGACTGGAAGTGGCAGTTGCGGAACCGCATCCAGACGCTCGATCTCCTGCGCCAGATGGTCAGCCTCTCAATCGAGGAGGAGAAGGCGCTGGAACTCGGCGGCGGACTGCTGCCCTTCGCCGTCACCCCGCACTACATGGGCCTCGTCGACCCGCTGAATCCCGAGCAGGCCATCCGCCGCGCGATGATTCCGACGGTCTACGAGCTGCGCAAGTGCCCCGGCGAGGCCGACGACCCCCTCGGCGAGGAGCACCAGAGCCCCGTCGAGGGCATGGTACACCGCTATCCGGACCGCGTGCTCCTGCTGGCGACCGGCTACTGCTCCTCCTACTGCCGCTACTGCACGCGCTCGCGCGTCGTCGGCCACGGCGAGCTGACGCCCGGGACGGAGCGCCTGCAGACGGCCTTCGACTACATCGCGCGCCACACCGAGATCCGCGACGTGATCATCTCCGGCGGCGATCCGCTCACCCTGGGCGACGAGCGTCTGGAGTGGATACTCAAGAGCCTGCGCGCCATCCGCCATGTGGAGGTCATCCGCATCGGCACCAAAGTGCCCGCCGTGCTGCCGCAGCGCGTCACGCCGCAGCTCGTACGCATGCTGCGCCGCTACCACCCGCTCTGGATGAGCCTGCACTTCATGCATCCGGACGAGTGCTGCTACGAGACCGTCCGCGCCTGCAACATGCTGGCCGACGCCGGCCTGCCGCTCGGCTCGCAGACCGTGCTCCTCAAGGGCATCAACGACACGGTCGGGACCATGCGGCAGCTCGTCCAGTCGCTGATGCGCATGCGCGTGCGCCCCTACTACCTCTACCAGTGCGACCCGATCACCGGATCGGCGCACTTCCGCACCCCCGTGTCTAAGGGGATCGAAGTCATCCAGGGACTGCGCGGCTTCACCAGCGGCTACGCGGTGCCGCAGTATGTCATCGACGCCCCCGGCGGCGGCGGCAAGATCCCCGTCATGGCCAACTATGTCGCCGGCCGGGACGGGGACGACCTGCTGCTGCGCAACTACGAGGGACGCGACTACCGCTACCCCGACCCCTGCGGCAGCTAGCCGGCTGGAGCTGGGGCCAGGGCAAGAAGTCAGGTGAGCCGCTGGAGCGCACGCATCCGCGTGCGCTCTTTTTTTTCGCGGAGCCGCAGAGGTAGATCTGTGGATTGCGCGTATGGCGCGGAGCGGAGGAGCGGATCCGAACCTCCGGGACGACTAGTCTCATTTTCGCCACGAAGGGGGCGTGCTTGTTTTGAACGCTCAACGCCGAACTCTCAGTTGCAGAATCCGGCTTGAGTTCGGACGGACGTTGACGCATAATGAACCGTGAAAGGCGCGCGAGTGCCGCCGCGGCCGACGGCCGGGGCCTTGTGCCGTCCGCGGGTTTCGCGCCGTCCCGGTTCTTTTAACCCATGAGCGATTCTGTCTTCGATCCCATCACCGAGGTTCTGGACGCCATCCGCGCCGGCCAGATGGTCATCGTCGCCGACGACGAGCAGCGCGAGAACGAGGGCGACCTGGTCATCGCTGCCGCGAAGGCCGACGCCCGCGCCATCAACTTCATGACACTCCACGGGCGCGGGCTCATCTGCATCTCACTCCTTCCCGAGCGGCTCGCTCAGCTCGGTCTACGGCGCATGCCCGCGCGCAACCGCGGCGACGCCTTCGGCTGCGCCTTCATGGAATCGGTCGACGCCGTCCGCGGCACAACCACCGGCATCAGCGCCGAGGATCGCGCGCAGACCGTGCGCACACTCCTCGATCCCGCCGCCACCACGACCGACCTGGTCAGCCCTGGCCACCTCTTCCCCCTCGAGGCGCGTCCCGGCGGCGTCCTGACACGCGCCGGACACACCGAGGCCTCGCTCGACCTCGCCCGGCTGGCGGGACTCGATCCCTCCGGCGTCATCTGCGAGATCCTCAAGCCCGACGGCACCATGGCGCGTCTGCCCGAGCTGCGCGTACTGGCGGATGAACACCGCCTCAAGATGTGCTCGGTCGCCGACCTCATCGCCCACCGGCGCCGCACCGAGCGCATGATCGAGGCGCTCAGCGAGGTCGACCTGCCGACCGACGCCGGGCACTTCCGCCTGCGCCTCTACCGCTCCGCCGTGGACGGTCTCGACCACCTCGCGCTGATCAAGGGTGACCTGCAGTCCGGCGACACCGCCCCCCTCGTCCGTGTCCACAGCGAATGCCTGACAGGCGACGTCTTCCACTCCGCGCGCTGCGACTGCGGGCGCCAGCTCGAGGCCGCCATGCGGATGATCGAGCGGGAGGGGCGCGGCGTCGTGCTCTACATGCGGCAGGAGGGCCGCGGCATCGGCCTGGCCAATAAGCTGCACGCCTATGTGCTTCAGGAGAAGGGCCTCGACACCGTCGAGGCCAACGAGAAGCTGGGTTTCTCGGCCGACCTGCGCGACTACGGCGTCGGGGCCCAGATCCTCGCCGACCTCGGCCTGCGCCATATCCGTCTTCTGACCAACAACCCGCGCAAGGTGGTCGGCCTCCAGGGCTACGGGCTCGAGATCATCGAGCGCGTGCCGATCGTGATACCGCCCTCGGCCTTCAACCGCCGCTACCTCGACACCAAGAAACGCAAGCTGGGACACCTGATCTAGGAAAGGATGGATGTGCATGGCATACCGTGAAATCAATGGTCAACTGACCGCCGCCGGCGTCAAGCTGGCCATCGTCGTCAGCCGTTTCAACAGCTTCATCACCGCCCAGTTGCTGAAGGGCGCGCTCGACTGCTTCGAGCGCCACGGCGGGAAACCGGAGCAGGTGACCGTCGCCTGGGTGCCGGGCGCCAACGAGCTGCCGCTCGTCGCCGACAAGCTGGCGGCCTCGGGCCAGTTCCAGGCGCTGGTCGCCCTCGGCGCCGTCATCCGCGGGGCCACGCCCCATGCGGACCTGATCAACGGGCAGGTCTCCCGCTCGCTGGCCAAGATCGGCCTCGACCGCGGCCTCCCCGTGATCAACGCCGTGGTCTGCGCGGACACAATCGAGCAGGCCATCGAGCGCTCGGGAACCAAGGCCGGCAACAAGGGTTGGGACGGTGTCCTGGCCGCGCTGGAGATGGCCTCGGTCTACCAGCAGCTTGGCTGAATCCCCATGGCCGCCGTCAGCCGCCGCCAGGCCCGCGAATGGGCGCTGCAGCTCCTCTTCCAGATCGACGCCAATCCCGCGCGGGATCTGGAGCCTGTCATCCGCGACTTCTGGGCACAGCAGCTTCGTCTGCGCCAGGATGCCGAGGCGGAGCGCATGGCGCTGCCCGGCCAGCCGCCGGACGCGCCGGACGGCGAACCCGACGCGGCGACGCCGCAGGATGCCGCGGAACAGATGGCGCCGCGGCGCTTCCGCGATTTCACCGAGAAGCTCGTCCGCGGCGTCGCCGACAACCTCGACGCCATCGACGAACGGCTCGTGCGCTACACCGACAACTGGCCCCTGCACCGCATGGGCGGCGTCGACCGCAACGTGCTGCGTCTGGCGGTCTTCGAGATGTTCTTCGACGATCAGACGCCGCCCGTCGTGATCATCAACGAGGCGGTCGACCTGGCCAAGTACTTCAGTTCGAGCGAGTCGGGACGCTTCGTCAACGGCATCCTCGACCGCGCCTGCAAGGATGTGGCGCGTCCGGCGCGCGATCCCGGCAGACAGCCTGATGCCACACGCCGCAAGCCCCGGGGCCGGGCGCATCCGACACCGGACGCGGCGGGCCGACAATGATCGCGCGGAGGCGGTCTCCATGGCACAGCAGAAGGACGACGGGCCCGGAACCGGACGGCAGGATCTGAGCTTCATGCGTCAGGCGATGCGGCTCGCCGCGCGGGGAGAGGGACACACGCGGCCCAACCCCCCCGTCGGGGCGCTGGTGGTGCGCGGCGGCCGCATCATCGGGCGCGGCTTCCACCGCCGGGCCGGAGAGCCCCATGCGGAGGTCGAGGCCCTGCGCGCCTGCTACGAGCCGCCTGCCGGCGCCACGCTCTACGTCACCCTCGAGCCGTGCAGCACCGCCGGACGAACCCCGCCCTGCACGGAGCTGATCGCCAAGTCCCGGCTGGCGCGCGTCTGCGTCGGCTGCATCGACCCCAACCCCCGGCATGCCGGACGCGGCATCGAGCGCCTGCGCCAGGCCGGCATCACCGTCGAGACCGGCCTCTGCGAAACGGCCTGCCGTGAACTCATCGAGCCCTTCGCCCGGCATATCCTCGGCCGGCGTCCCCGGGTCACCCTGAAGCTCGCCC
>CAYRPP010000093.1:0-7022 GCA_964426115.1 uncultured Lentisphaerales bacterium
AGGAAGATCGGCCAGGGGACGGGCTTCCGCTCAGCCAACCATCAACCTGACACCCCGCCACTCCCCTGAAGCGGGAACGGCGCCCTTTTTCCACTGCGGCGGGGAAAATGCCGCCTCCGCCTCAACGAGCAGGGAGGGGGTGGCATCTGGCGACAGCCACATGCGTCGGAGCACAGGCTGTTGCCGACCGCCAGGTTTTCCGTTGCCGTCGGCGCCCTTGCCACCTATTTGAGCGTCGCTTTGAACCGGAAGAACGCGCGGTAGGGAACGACAAGGGGCATCCAGTACGATCGACCGGCCTCCCCCCCGGAGACAGGCTCAACCGCCAAGTCCCACACGCTCGCATCCAGGTAGGTGGTCGCCTCCAGGCGAAGGTCGACATCATCGAGTGTGGTGACATCTTGTGCGGGCATGTCGACAACCGGGATCCCGCCGACCATCGTGATGTGCAGCAGTTCAGCCCCCGGCTGGAATGCGTCGCCGAAGACATAGCGCCATCCATTCGGAACGCCCGTTGTCGGATCGGTTTGCGAGAAGGCTTCCTGCAGGTCGGACGAGAGTCCCCGCGCTGCCGCCCAAGCCGCGAAAGGCCGTGGAACGATCACCGACGTCTCGCCTTGGACGTCCTCCTCGGATCCGTCGAACCCGATGCGACCGGAAAGGGTGTACTGCCCCGGTTCGCCCGAAACCGTGTAGACCAGATCCCGCGGTTGTCCGTCGAAGAAGGCCCAGCGAATTTTGTGGGAGACGGGATCCCAGACGCCTGCCGACCCGATTCCCGACACAGCCACCCCTGAGGGCACGCTTTCCTCGCAACCCCAGGCGAACGTGCCGCCGGGCGGGGTGACGTAGACGGAAACCACGCCGGATGAGATTCGGCGCACGGCCCCTTCCACGGGCAACGCAACCGCCGCGGTGACCCGCAAGTCGCCCTCGTTCGCGGACGGCATCGACGCCATGGCGGGCAACACGCCGGAGAGAAGCGACTTCCATCGCTTTGCCGGCGAGGCTTCTTCGCTGTCCCAATAGTACTGCTCGCCCTGCAAATAGAGCGTGATGCCGCGCACGACGACATTATGCGGCTGCTCGCTGACGCCCAGTTTCCATTGGCCGACCAGCGAAGCTGCTTCTTCCAGCGACACGCTCCAATTGGCATTGGCGTCCGCAGGGTGCAGCAACGCGGGCGATACCTCCCCGTCGAACACGCGCTCCCCGGTGATGGCGATGTCGCCTGTTCCGAAGTTCACCGCGCCTGCCGCCACCCGGCCAGACGTGTTGACCGTGTAGGTCAGAATGCGGCTGTACACCTGTCCGGGCTCGGTGAAGAACCACTTCACTTTGCGGTTGATCGGGTCCCATGTGCCCCCGTGGCTCATCGCGACCACGAAAAGCCCCGGCTCCAGCGCATCTTCAACGGCCAGGAAAGTTGCCTCGTCAGGCACCTTGATATCAATGGATGCCGTCAGGTTCACGATGCTGCGGACTGCGCTGTCTGGATCTTCGGGCGTCGGAGCGATGCCGACGCCGGAAATCGGAAGGACGGGGACGCCGGCCGTTGCGTCGGACTGAATGCTCAGTTCTCCCCCGAACGCTCCGATCGCATCCGGTGCAAACGCAACGTCGACGAACTGCGTGCACCCGGGCGCAACCGTGAAGTTCGACGCCGAAACATCAAATCCGGCAGGCAGGACGATGCCGCCGACGTTCAAGGTGGCGTTGCCCACGTTGACGACCGCGAGTGCAACCGTTTGGGTGGTGCCAACCACGACATTGCCAAACGACAGTTCGTCGACCAGTTTCAGAATCCTCGATGGCGCCGGTTCGTTGTCGAGAATCGACACAGTCGCGACGGCGGGACTGCCAAGCACGGCGCCTGTGGCATTGCTCAGCACCACTTGGAACTCTTCGGTGCCCTCGTAGTCGAGGTCGTCGGGAATGTCGATGTAGATGCGCTTGATGGCCGCATCACCGTCAACCCAATGCAGCTCGCCCCCGGCAGCCCATGGAATGTAGTCCACGTTCTCTGTTGCGCTTCCTGCAACTATGGAAAACGACACCGATGCGGCTCCCAAAGATCCGTCAACCCGCTGCACGGTCAGCCCCACAACGCCATAGTCATCCAGGACCTCGCTCCCGACATACTGAGAAGTCTTGAAACGGATGGTGCCGGCAGGAGGCGTCGGCGACCCATAGGCGGAAACCACTTCAAGTTTCACGTCGGCCAGCGTTCCCAGTTCGAGACATTGGACGGCTGCACTGAAGGCCCCCGTGTGCCTGTAGTAATCTCCGCCAATGCTGTAGATGCGGTTGCCGATGGCGACCGCACCGCCGTCCCCGTCGCCATGCGGCGCAGGCGCCATAGGCGTCCACGTGTCGCTGTTGGGCTCATAGCGGAAGACCAGCGGCTTGCATGACGGGTCCGAGTCCGGAACGTCGCCAAATACGAAATAGAGGTGGCCATCCCCGGCGAAGCCGGCATAGGTAAGGAAGGTCGCTCCCAGCGCAGCCATCGGGATCGCAGGGCCCTGGGACCATGCGTCGGACGCGGGGTCGTAGATCACGATGTCATCCAGACGCCCGCTGGAGCCTCGTCCGCCGCACAGCCAGATCTTGTTTTCCCAAACAAATGCGGACATGCCCGAACGGGGCTGGGGCATCGCTGCCCTCGCTGCGAATGATCGCGACACGGGGTCGAATCGGTAGGTGTTCGCGTAGAACGGTCCGCCGTAGTGACTGCCGCCGAAACAGTAGATCACGCCGCCGAAGAAGTAGATGTCGCCACCATGCGCGGCCGCTCCCTGGATGCCGCCACGCCCTTCCCCGCGCGGATAGCGCGCCATGGGTGTCCATGTGTCGGTGGCAGGATCATAGCGGTCGTTGCGCGTACCGCTACCCACGGGATCACTCTCGCCGTCGTGGCTTCCAATCACATAGATGCGTCCAAGCGCCGGCACGCACGCCGCCCAGCCCGCCACGCGGCCCACGGGCAGGTTCGCGCAATCGAGCCAAAGCCCCCCACCCGCCGGAATGGGCTCGAATCGCGCGGTGAAGACCGCCCCGCCCGCCGAAACGACAACCGTCCGCACCGCGTTCGTATCGCCGTCCGACCACTCGACAAGCCGGTGGCCCGCGGTGGGAATGGCGCGCAACTCGACGTTGTAGGACTCTGGGTACCAGCCGGACCCCGTGACAGAGCCGTTCCCGTCGGCCTGGACTTCGACCCGGTACTGCGTCTCCCACAGCCATGTCAGGGAGGAAGACTCTTCAAGGGCAAAAGACACTTGGTTCGAGATTCCGGCGGAAGGCACGCTGCCGCTTCCGGTCCAACCGACGCACGCCCTTCGCTCGTAGGAACCGACGGCAACGACCGATTGCACCATAGCATTGACGAGGCTGCCGTACAAGTGCAGGGACATCCCCGCGGCCGGCGAGGGCGAACCATGGGCGGAATCCACCGTCAGGTTCACTTTCGGGGTTTGTGTAAGCAGGAACCCGATATCCAAACCGGAAGATATCCCTCCAACTGTGGTCAGCTGCCGGGGATCCGTACCGTCGGCACCAACACGCCAGATGTTGCCATTGTAGACGTAGAAGACCTTTGATCCGTCCGCGCCAATCGCTGGCGATTGACCGACGCCCTGCGGGGTGTTGGGCACATCGGTTTGCCCGGACCCGTCGGCATTCATGACCCTTAGCTTCGGCGCGGGTTGGTTGTAGAGGAAAAGCACCTTGCCGCCTTGCGCGCTGACCGCCGGCGTCTGCGAGAAATACCCGACGAGCGAGGTTGGCGTACCACCCTCTTGCGGAATGCGCAGCACGTGCTGCGTGTAGGGGTTTCCGTAGATGCACTCGACAAAGTAGATGAAGCCATCCATGCCCCAGCCGTGAGGCATCTGGTGGTAGTTGCCCGTGCTCCGCACGGTACGGCGTCCGGTTCCGTCGACACGGATTGTATACGTGCTGAAGTGCGTCGAAGGACCTTCCCCGAACGCCACTTGGCTGCCGTCCGGCGAGAGTGCGAAATCGTAGGCGGGATTGGTGATGTTGGGGATCGTCCGGGCATCCGTGCCATCCGCGTCGGCCACCCATAGTTGTGCCGCCGCACAATAGACCAAGACTCCGTTGTCGGAAAGTCGGGTGGAACCGACAATCCCGCCGACGTGCGTGACTTGGCGCAGGTTCGTCCCATCGGTGTTCATCATCCAGACGTCGCCGTTCAAGTTGAAGACAACTTGCTCGATGCTTTCGCCGGCCAACGGCGCGAAGTGGGCGGACAGCGCCAGCCCGCCCGCGGGCATGCTGACGGTGCGCTGGGCGTTCGTGTCGCCGTCGCTCCAATGGCTGAAGGCGTAGCCTTCGCCGCTCACGGCCCCGATCCCAACGTCCGTTCCGGCCTCGTACCACCCACCGCCGGTCGCGGTTCCGCCGAGCCCTGCGGTCAGATCCAGCCGGTATTCCGTGCGCCACTGCCAGGTGATGGACGAGTTGTTCGTGATGGCGAACGACAAGGCGTTGGTCGTGCCGGAGGCGGGCACGCTGCCCGTCCCCTCCCAGCCGGTGCAGACCGCGCGGGCGTTCGTGGCGATGGAAACGGAATCGTCCACAGACGCATTGACCGTCGAGCCATACGCGAACT
This sequence comes from uncultured Lentisphaerales bacterium, assembly GCA_964426115.1. Classification (GTDB taxonomy): domain Bacteria; phylum Verrucomicrobiota; class Kiritimatiellia; order RFP12; family JAAYLN01; genus JAAYLN01. The sequence goes on from CAYRPP010000093.1 coordinate 4,637, forward strand.
CGTGCGTGCCTGCGGGAGGCGCGGGTGTGCCATAGGCCGACTCCACGACCAACGTGTGTTCGTGGCTGGACGTTTGCGCGAGTTGCGCGATCTCGGATGCCGAAAGGGGCCGATTGTAGATGCGGAGGTCGTCGATGCAGCCGCTGAAATTGACGTGCGTGCTGTCGTCCTGCTTGTTTCCAATGCAGAATTCGATGAAGTTGGCCCAATCCACCGCGCCTTGGAGTACATGGGTGGAGTCGATGGCTCCGTCGATATAGACGTGGGCCTGACCGGTGCCGGCATCCCAGACCATAGCGATGTGCTGCCACACGCCCGGCCTGTAGCTTTGGGAAGACAAGACGGACGAGCCGTACGGTGGCGTGCCCAGCCGCATGATTCCAAAGCAGAAGACTCCATCCTCGATGGAGATCGCATGATCCGCCCAGTCCGTCGCGACCGTCTTCCCAGAAGACCCCGCCCGAAGGTGTGCCCCCGCGGTCTAACCCGCTTTGATCGATCGGCGACTCGTCGAAGGGCCAATAACCCACCAAACCTTCCCGCAGCGAAGGGATGTCGAGCGCCTGTACCGTGGCCGATTTGGGGAAATCTCCGCCGCCGAAAACATACAGACTGTTGCCGACCGCGGCGACACCGAACCCCCCGTCTGACCCTTGGGTTGTCGTTGTCTGGGGGAGGACTTCCCACTGGCCGGAGACGAGGTACCGGTAGACGAGCGGCTTCGCTTCCTTGTCGAAGACCGCGTAGATTCGATGGTCGTCCAGAACGCCGGCCCAGGCCAGGCGCGCGCCCGCCTCCGGAAGCGCGGGACCGGCCTCGTAGGTGTCGCTGGCCGGGTCGTAGATCTCGATGACGGGAAGCGTGCTGTTCGTCGGGCTCCATCCTCCGCAGATCCAGATCCGGCCGCTGTGGACAAACCCCTTCGAGTTCGTGCGGGGCGTCGGCAGGGGGCTTCTCGCGGCGAACGTGTGGGAGGTCGTGCTGAACGCATAGGCCTTGTCGTAGGGCGCAGCACTGTAGCTGCGTCCCCCAAAACAGTAGATTGACTGCCCGAGAACGACGGTACAGACTCCCCCGTTGGCCTCCGGCAGGGTGGCGACGTCCAGTTCCCAGGTGTCGGTGACCGGGTTGTAGCGGTCGACCGTCTGAACCGAGTAGTTGTTCCAGATGTTGTTGCCGCCGAACAGATAGATCCAATCGCCGACAACCGCATTTTCGTTAAGCGCCAGACGGCCCTCCGCCCGCGGGTAGTCGGTGTGGACCGTCCAGACGTTCGAGGCCGCGTTGTACGCTTCATTGTGCCGACCGGTGCCGGGATTACCGTCGTGGCTGCCGATCACCGTGATCGCGCCGCCAACCACGCCGATGCCTGCCGACGCCCCCAGCCGCGCCGTCGGCATCTCCGCGCAGGATCGCCATGTTGCGTTGGCCGCCAGGGTAACCGCAGAGCCCATGCTCAAACAGAACCATGCTCCGAAAACCTGCATCATGGACTTCACACGCACCTCCAGTAAACAAACGCTTTCAGGCTCCATGCCATTCCCCAGGAGTCAGTGGCAAACCAGAATCGGTGTGCCTTTTCCATGGCGACAGCAACCCATGCAGTGGGCGGCAGATTAGCAAAAAAAAAGGGGGGGGGGCGATACCCTCTGAAGATTCACGGGCGCATCCCCGTTTCGGTGCGCCCGCTTGAATCTTCGGACCATAGCAGTCGTTCTCGTCCAAAGCCTATTTGCGGGACGGGGCACTTGCGCTCTGGACGGGGTTCCGGATCCGGCAATTCCGGGTGTCGCAAGCGTTCTCCCCACGATTCATGCTCTTCTCGCGCCCCCCTGTGGCCACGGGGGGGCGAATGGCGAGGGGGACGTGCGCACCGCCCTGCTGCCGGGCCGATGGGTCGTAGCCCCGTCGCTACTGCAGCCAGGTACGCCGCGCCGAAGGCGGGCAAGGAGTAAGCGGATGGAGTATGTGTGCCGCTTAAGAGTGAGATGATGGCGGCTGGCTCCTGAACCCTGCTCCCGCCCGCCGCAAACGGCGGGCGGGAGCCATGGCACGCTTCCTGCTAAACAGTGCGGGGCGATGATCCTATTTTTACGGGCGCCGGACCGCGCCGTTGCCGTGCGCGGTCCAGGTGCCCGGGCCCGGGGAGCAACCATGAGAAGATTCTGTATCCTCGCGCTGGCGCTGGCCGGCGCGCTGGCGGCCGCCCGCGCGGCCAGCAATCCCGTCTACGAGGCCCAGGCCGCGGCGGGCCGGCGCCTGCTGACGGCGAGCCGCGACCGGGTGGCGGCGGATCTACGGACGGCGAACCTGGCCGCGGCGACGGCCGTCTGGTATGCCGTGCCGGCCCTCAGCGACACCATGCGCCTGGCGTGGACCTACCCCG
>CAYRPP010000094.1:0-6952 GCA_964426115.1 uncultured Lentisphaerales bacterium
GCAGCCGGGCCGCTACTGGCTGCTCTACAACGAGGGCGACTTCCGGCGCTACCGCGGCGACGCGCGCGTGCTGGCGCTCCAGGATCTGGTGGTCGCGCGCGGGGGCGAGTTCCGCATCGGCTGCTATCCCGAGGAGGGCCACAATGCCTGGAGCGCAGCCTGGCAGGAGGACCGCGTCTGGGACTGGCTCTTCTCGAAGACGGCGGACGACCGTGCCGTCGGCGGTATCGTCCAGCGTGCCGCCGTGGCCCCGCTCAGACCCCCGGCCAAGGTTGCGCCCGCCACAGCCCCGGAACCCGGAAGCGGCGCCGCTTCCGAGGCCTCCGGCGCGCCGCCGACCGCGGGCGTTCCGCGTCATCTCTGCTCGGCCAGCCAGCCCGGGCGCGACGCCAAAACTGGGCCGCAGATGGGTGCGGATGGCCTCGACGGCACCTGCTATGTCTCGTCCGGGATGGTCTCGTTCCGCAAGCCGGACTGGTGGATGGTCACGTATCCCGCGCCGGTCAAGGGCCGGGTGACCGTGCTTACCGGCGACCGCAGCGGCGCCGAGGCTCTCGAGAGGGGCGAGGTTGAGGTTTCGATCAGCGGCGAGCAGTGGACGCGCGCGCGGTCGGTCCGTGACGGAACCTGTACCTTCAGCCGCAAGGATCCGTTCCGCTTCCTGCGCGTGACGCCCCGTTCCCGGACGCCGCAGCCGCTGGTCATCCGCGAAGTCATCGTCGAGGACGGCCCGTAGCAGGAGTCCGATGACCGCCCGAGGAAAGTGGACCGCCTGCCTGCTCCTGGCCGCGGCGACCGCCGCCGGCAACGGCCGCGACTTCCTCGCCGACTGGCGCGCCGCGCGGCGCATGGCCCGTTCCTGGGAGGGCCGCGCCTTCCGCGGCAACGGCCCGCACAGCGACTTGCGCCGCGAGCTGGCCGAACAGCAGACGCCCCCCGGCGCGGCGCTCTATCTGATGGTCAACGACGGCCAGAATCCGTCGCCGATGACGCGCATCATACATCAGACCCTCGCCTGGTCGCGCGCGCCCGAGCCCGTCGTCTTCGGCCCGCCGGAAGCCTACGGCGGCGAGACGTTCATCATAACGTCCCCCTTCGACGCCCTGCCCGAATTCGCCACGCCGCACGGAAGCTCCGCCGACTTCGAAGCCATCCGCCATGGCCCGGTCTCGCTGTGGCGTCGCCGCGACAACGGTACATCGGAATCCTCCGGCGACGCGGCTGCGGCCTTGCCGCGCCGCGCGCCTTCCGGCGTGCTGGAGGTCGCTCCCGGACACGAGATCCGCGGACTGGCCGCCCCCGTGCTGGCCTTCCTGGCGGCGCTGCTGCCCTGGGAGCGGCTGCGACGGGCACGGTGCGGTAACGCCGCAATCTGTGTTCCTGAAACGTCTGCAGACGTCTGGCAGGCTGGCGCCTGGAGCCTGCTGCTGCTGTCGCTCGCGATGCTGGCCCCCGTGCTGGCCGGAACCAGGCCCGCTCCCGGTCCGACGCTGCTGGCCGCCCTCGCCTGCGGCGCGGCAGGGCGCGCGCTCGGGCGCGTCACGGCGCGGCCTGCCGGGAGCGCGGTCGACGAACCTGCCGCGCCGTGGACGCGGATCGCCGTGGCCGGCCTGGCGGCGCTCTTCGTCCTGGCGACCGGGGCCATGGCCTGCTCGCACACCTTCCTCGCGCCCAACGGTCTCGGCGTCCAGGGAGGCAAGGCCCGTCTGCTCTACCTGGCCGGCGGACTGCCCGGAGACTTCTTCGACGGCGCGGCGTACCGCACGCTGCAGCCGGCCTATCCGCCGGGGTTCGCCCTGCTGACGCTCGCCTGCTACGCGACGGCCGGCGGCTGCGGCGAGTACCTGACGCAGCTCCTGCCCATCGCCATCGCCGCGTGCATCCTGGCACTGCTGGCGTCGCGCAGCCGCGCAGGCGTCGCCGGCGCGCTGTGGGCGGCGACGGCGTTCCTCGCGCGTCCCTCCCTGCGCCTGGCGACGCAGTTCTATGCCGAGCCGCTGATGGCCCTGCTGGTGGTGGCCGGCTGGGAGACGCTGCGCGGCGGAGGCGGGCGCCTGCGCGGCTGGATCCTGCTGGGCGCGGCGGGCTGGATCAAGAACGAGGGTCTCCTGTTCCTGCCGGCGCTCTGGATCGGCCTGCGACTGGCTCGCGGCGGACGGCATGCGCCCTGGCGCGGTCTGGCCGCGGGGCTGCTGCTGCCGCTGGCATGGCACCTGGGCTGCCGCCTGGCCGGAGGACGGCTCTACGACTTCGCGCCTCTCTGGGCGGCCGATCCCGCCAAGCTCGCCGCGGCGTTCCGGGCGCTCGTCCAGCACACGCTGCTGCAGCCATGGCACTACGGGTATGTCTTTCCGCTGGCGCTGCTGGCGGCCGGCGTGCCGCGCTTGCGAAGGGCAATGGAACCATCCTTTAGGGCGGCGGCGGTCGCCGTCCTTCTCCTGATGTTGTCCTTCTGCGGCATCTTCGCCATCAGCGGCGCGTCCGATTTCGAATGGCACCTGGCAAGCCTCAAGCGCCTGCTCTGGGCGCCCTCGCTGCTGCTGCTGCGCGAGTGCTTGGCCTTACGCTTTCCATGCGCGAAAGCGGTCGTTGCAGACGCCACGGGGCAGGAAACTCCCGCAGTCTAGTAGGCGTTGCAGGCGCAGACAAGCGTCAGCCTTGGACAGATGCTTCTCTTCAATCAGCCGATCAAAGACCCAGAACACGCCCCGGAACTCGATGTCCGCGGCTTTCGCGGCCTTGCGCAGCATGTCGTCTCCTGTCCGTCGCTGCGACGCCTTCTTGATTTCGAAGCGTACTAGGTCGGCGTATATGTCTCGATGCCCAGCCGGAACCAGAGCCCGAGCAGGTCGGCCTCAATGAGGTCGATCAGGATGTTGGCATCTTTGACCGCGATCTTCATGGCTGCTTACACGATCACGTCACTAAGCTCACGCCGAAAGGTGTCGAGATCCTGCTTCAGCAAAGCCGCCACCTTTGACAGGCTGATCTGGCCCTCCGCCACGGCACGCCAGACGAGTTGCATGAAGCGGGTCGGCGTCTCTTCGCAGGCGCATTGACCGTCGTCCAGTTCTCCACACTTACGCCATCCATGCTGATTGGCGAACTTGCAGAAGCTGACGTAGGTATTCACCCCGCCCCCGTCACGGTTCCGAGATCCGCCGCAGTCCGAGAATCCACTGCTTGAGATTCTTCTCGGCCAAGTTGGCGTCGGTCAGTTCCTGCTCTTGGTGGGCAACATAGGTGTTGCGGAAGTTGTTGATGTCGGTCACGGTGGCCAGGAGATCGCGCCCGCCCTGCACCTTGAAGCGCAGTCGGATGGCGTCGAAGACGCCGCCTATCTGGGTGTGGTCGTTCAAGGCGTAGTCGAGGCAACTCCGCAGCAACCCCAGCGGCGAAATGCCGTTCTTGAAGACGAGGGTGCGCTTGAGATTCTGCGCCATCTGCTGGAAGTAGGGGCGCTGCCTGTCGTCCACGCGGGCCAGATACGGGGCGAGCCATGCCTTCTGCTCCTGCTCGGTGGCCGGGAGGTCCTGGGCAAGGCGGCGGAGGATCAACCCCTTCGATGCCTCGTCAATGCTGCCGAGAAGGGCATTGAACACCGGCGCGAAGTTCATCCCCTCCTTGTTCTCCATGAACCGGTACAGCATGACGGCCTGTTCCACGGCCTTGCGGTATCGGGACTGCAAGGCGGTGAGCGTCGCGTCGTCCACAATGCCCTTGGCCTCCGGGGGCTTCTCCCCCTGAGCCGCGGCCCACGCGAACAGTGGGGCCTCGGCCTGGGTCTCCTCCTCTCGGATTAGGTCCTGCAACGCCGGGGCGCACATGCGGGCCAGCTCGGCGACAGACTCGCCGGTCAGTCGCTCAAACACGCCCTGGGGCACGTAGAGGTACTCCCACGGAGTACCGGACGCGGACGCCGCCTGACACCAGGCAATGGCCGCCCGTGCCTTTCGGGGGACATCCTTGTCTTCCCTGCCCTTGGTCTCCACGAGGTAGCAGCGACCTTGCTTGGTGCGGACGAAGAAGTCGGCCGTGTAGAAAGCCAGCCGGCCGCCGGCGGCCAGGTAGTCGATACGGAGACACTGAGGGCCGGCGTTCTTCGCGAACGCGACCGCGTCGGGTGCGCGGTCGGCAAAGCGGGTCATGGCGACCTCGAGCTCGCGGTTGCACGGCACGAGGTTGAACAGCGTGTGAGCGGCCTCCAGCGCCGGCCGGCGCTCGCTGTGCGTGACCTGAAACGGTTTCCAGAAGCCGAGGCGCATGGGTTCGCCGGCCGGGATCCTGGATTCCACGGTCGTGGTCCGGGCGCGAACGAGCGGGACGAAGACGGCCCGGAGGTGCTCGCCAACGTCGGAGTCGCCGAGCCGCGCGGCCAGCGCGGCGTCGAAGAGATCCGTCTTCCGGTCGAACAGAACGCTTTCGAGGAACTCCTGCACGAGCGGCGCGAGTTGCTGATGCAGTCCCGGCACTTTGCAGATCGTTTCGAGTTGCTTGACGAAGTACGAGACCGCGCCGACACCGGATTCGAGCAGCGGCAGGTTGATCTTTGTCCTCTCGACCACCTCCCCGGTGAACAAGTGCCGGCCCTCGTAGTCAATCTCGCTGCTGCCCTTGCCGCCCAGCGGAAGCGGTCTGTATCGGGCGAACTCCTTCTTCACGTCGGCCATGGTCAGGCCTTCGAGCTTCGGCAGCATCTTGTGCCCGGCCGACAGCGCCGGCACGCTGATCTCCAGTGCCTTAAGGTCCTTCCTGCCCTCGGCCGGGTAGATGGAAATGGTGGTGGACGGCACGCGCTCGATGTCCACGATCTCGATCGGCAGGCCCTCCTGCGCGAGTTCCTGCTGGTACAGGCTGGCGAAGGCCGGGTGCTCGACGACCGTGACAAGCTCGTGGGCCTGGCCTGGCGGCGTCATGCGGCGCAAGCCGCGGCCAAGGGTCTGCTCCGGCAGGATGTTGGCCTTGGAACTGTAGGGCCGCAGGGGCACGATCGTTGTGACGTTGCGCACGTCCCACCCCTCGCGAAGCATGAGCACGGACACAATGCACATGTAGGGGCTGGTGTTCGCGTCCAGTTCGCGGCTGAGCTTGCGCAAGGCCTTCAGATCCTCGTCGCTGATCTCCTTCTCGTCTTCGACGAACTCCATCCGGACGTCGTTCCCCTTGCCGACCTTCTTCAGCTTGCCCTTCAGGTTCGTGTGCAGGTTGATCGTGGTGCCGTTGAGTTCCTTGAAAGCGGGGTCCGTGTTGAACCGTGTGGCGATCTGGTCGGCGGCGGCCGTGTCCTCGCACATGATGAAGAGCAGCGGCTTCTTGCCGCTGGCCCTCCACTCCTGGAGGCTTGCCTTCCAGCGTTCGAAGCCCAGGCGGAGGTGCATCTCGTATCTGTAGGCGGCGTTGTCCGAGGGTTGCTCCGCCAACTTCTTATCCGCCTTGCCGATGACCGGCGTCTTCACGATGCCGGCGTCCACCGCCTCACCGAGCGGCGTGTCGCAGACGATGTGCTTGAACCGCTGACCCTTGTTGTCCTTGGGTGTGGCGGTGAAGTCCAGTTGCGCCATCAGGCCGCCGCCGGACCGCGCCTTGATGGACTCGTGAAGGAACCGGATCGCCTCGTTCCAGGCGGAGTCGGGATCCCAGACGTGATGCGCCTCGTCGTTCAGGATCATGACGCGCGGGTGGGCGGTGATACGGTCGCGGAGCGCCGCGCCCGTGTCGAGGGCGCTGCCCTTGGACACCGGGGGACCCATCCAGGCGTAGGTCTCCTCTTCCTTCCGTGCCTTGCGCTTGGAGACATCGTACAGCCGGTGAATGTTGGTGAGGTAGATCGTTCCGCCTGTCACGGCGCCGCTCGCCTCGTCCTGCAGCACGGTTGTGACGTTCCAGTCGCCCCGCCATTCCGGCGGGATGAGCGGGTCGTCGTCGAATATCCTGCCGTTCCCGAAATCCTCCTTGAGTCGCTCGTACACCGTGAGGTTCGGGGCGATCAAGACGAAGTGCCGGGCCATTTCGGATTCCGATTCGCGGAGCGCGTGGAAGTAGCTCCACACGATGGCCAGGCTCATGACTTTGGTCTTGCCGGATCCCGTAGCCATCTTGAACGCGTAGCGCGTCCAGAGATCCTCGTCCGGCTCGATGCCCAGCGCCGCCGTCTCGGCGTCGGCACCCTGGAACTCCGCCACGAGTTGTGACAGGCAGTCGATGCGGCGGACCTCCTTCAGGTAGATCGCCGTCTCGATGGCCTCCCGCTGGCAGAAGTAGTACTTGAACTCGAACGGCTCGCCGGCCGGCGTGGTCTTGCGGTGGCTGCGGTTGAACCAGTGATTCAGGAGTTGAATCGAGGTATCGCTGGCCCCGGCGTAGAACGCCTCCCGCCACTCGCGCACCGCCGCCCGCAGATTCTGAACGATCGGGATCGGCGACGGCCGCCGGCCATGCACGCGCTTCGCCGGATCGCCCGGCCGTTCGGCCCGCACCCGGTGCGCGTTGGGTTCCTGCCAGGTCTCGAACAGGGGTTCGAGGGCCGCGGGATTGATCACTAGTTCGACAGGCTCAGGGTTCATTCTGCCTCCAGCGCCAGGCGCGCGTGTCCGCGCGCCCCGTAATGCGCTCGACGTTCCTTCACTCCGAACCCGATCGGTTTCCGCTCGGGATGGGGCGGTGGCAGGAGCAGAGGGCGCAGCTTCTGATAGAGATCGCGCAGGGCCGCGTCGTGAGTCAGGAGCGTACGCTCCACCTCGGCCAGCCGCTGCGCCATCGCGGCGCCGGTCATCAGTTGTTCGCGCAACCGGACAAAGGCGCGCACCACAAATACACTCATTTCGACGGCCCGTGGACTATTCAGCACCGTGGCTGCCATGATGGCGCCGTGCTCAGTGAAGGCGAAGGGCGGATGGCGAAGGTTCCGCCTCGATGCGGTTCCGTTTTGGAACCGCATCTCATGAAACTCCTC
>CAYRPP010000095.1:0-6840 GCA_964426115.1 uncultured Lentisphaerales bacterium
AAAAGCTCAAGCATGTCCTCGATGCCGCCCAGGTCTATTACCAGAGCGAGGTCGAAGCGTTCGCACGCGTCTTCTACAAGCCTATGGGCCGCCAAAGCGCTCAGGACCACGCCGCCATGCAGTTGCACCTTCAGCCCGCGGTGGATCGGTTCAAGGCGATGACGGATGAGGCGAAGCGCAGCGAGTTCCGCGAGATGCTGGCCGGCTATGTCAACATATACGCCTTCATGAGTCAGATCATACCCTACGGCGACCGCGCCCTGGAGATGCTTTACAGCTTCGGACGCTTTCTTCTGCCGCATCTCCCCCTTGACCGCGACACCGAACGGGTGAAGATCGGCGACGAAGTCGGGCTTCAGTACTACCGTTTGCAGCGGACATCCTCGGGCGAGATCGATCTTCACGACGGTGATCCGCAAGGCGTGAAGAGCCCGACGGACGTGGGTACCGGCAAGGCTAAGGAGGAGAAAGCGCCCTTGTCCGAGATCGTCAAAGTGCTCAACGACCGTTTCGGCACCAGCTTTACCGAGGAAGACCGCTTGTTCTTCGAGCAGATCCGCGAGAAGGCTTCCGCCTCCCAGCAGGTGATCCAGACGGCCATGGCGAATCCGCTCGACAAGTTCCTGCTGGGCATCAAGCCGCTCATCGAAACGCTCATGATCCAGCGCCTCAGCGAAAACGACAGGATCGTCACCCGCTACATGGACGACCCCGCGTTCCAGAACACGGCCTTCCCGATTCTCGCCGAAGCCATCTTCGACACGATCCGCGACCGCGATAAATGAGCGAGAAGAAGATCAATCCTAAGTGTCCCTGCACCTGGCCGGGGTGTCCGCTGCATGGCGACTGCAAGGCCTGCAAAGCCTACCACCATGCCCGTGGCGAGGAGACCGCCTGCGAGAAGAGTCAGGGGAAGTGACAGCGGCAGGCGAAGTTTCAGACGAAGCGTCCAGCAGGCGGCCGAAACAGATTTTTTCGCAAGATCCGACTTCAGCGTGCACAGCAGTCGCGGCATTCGGGCTCATGGCCGCAACAGTTCCGATCCCGGTAGGTCGCGCAGCCGTTGTCACCGCAGATGGTGAGACCGTCGGTGCGGTAACACCAGGAGACGCTGGTGTCATCGTCCTCACATCCCGATGCCAGCAGGCAGGCGGCAATCGGCAGGAGGAGGAGGAACCCTTTGACGGCCCTACGTATGTATGTTCCATTCCGCATGGTTCAAGAATGACATTAATCATGCGGGTTGTCCAGAGTGCCTTGTCGCGAGCTTTGCCGCGAGCTAAATTTTGTCAGGCGTTGCGGACGCGCGGTAGAAAACCAGCATGCTGCCGGGTGCGGTATCGAAACGGAGCCGGATACCTGCGGAGATTTCGTCCGAAGAGACGTCGCGGGATGATTCGTTGAGACTCTCGTCGCAGAATGTGAGACGGAATTTTTCCGCAGTGACTGACAACGGAAGCCGAAGTGTGAACTCGGCAGGGGCGTCTGGACGGCGCAGGATAACGGCGACACCGCGCGACTCTTCCGGAATGTCGAGGGCATACGCGATGATCGCGTCGTTTTTGAGCGACGGCCCGGTGAGCGCGGTGAAATCGCCGGCCCAATATTCCCGCAGACGCAGAACGTCGGCCAGAGCCCTCTCCGCTCGCTCCGGACTGAACGGACGATGCCGTGAAAGAATGTCCGAAATGTTGCGTTTCTGTGCGGCGAACATGGCCAGACCTTCAGGATTGTTTCGCGTCTCCGGATTGAGCCAGTCCAGCAGAACCGGAACAAAATCGTCTTTCTCGTATCCGTCCAGATAGGCGAACTGTGTTACGAGGCAGGCCGTCGCCCCTGAGCGCATGTAGTAGGCGCTCTCGTCGAAGCTGGATGCGCCGTGGTACGGAATGTAGCACGAGAGGCCGAGGTGCTGGTTCTGCAGAAACGCGGGGGCCGCGCGGCAGGCGATGTCGCTCTGCCAGAGCGGAAGTGCGCGCATGCATGTCTCGACGTCGATCAGGCGTCCGCCCGAGGCGCAGTTGTCGATCAGAATTCCGGGGAAACGCTCGCGAATGGCGTCCCACAGGCGGTACATACCCTCGACGAAGCGAATCTGCGCAATGCCTTTGCGGTCCGGCGCTTCGATCGACCGGAGAAAGTCCAGCGGACAGATGTTGAAATCCTGCCGGTAGATATCGACTCTGTTCTCATCCAGAATCTTGCAGATGTGCTCGTACTGGAACTGCCAGACCTCGGGATCGCCGATGTTCACGAACTTGCCGTCGATAATCTTTGTCTTATCGGCGGAGAAGCGGCGATAGACCTCGGTATCCTTGTGGCACCTGACCGGCTCGAACCACACGATCAGTCTCATTCCGTGACCGTGCGCGTATTCGGCGATCGGGGCGATGCCATTTGGCAGTCCTTTCGTGTAGGTGTAGTTGCCAACGCCGGAGCGGAACGCGCCGTCGAACCAGAAAGCGTCCAGCCAGTGGATGTTGATGTGGCGGCAGGCCACGGCCCGTTCACAGATGCGCAGCTGGGCCTCCTCCGTCTCGAAGTACGGAAGCTTGCCATCCTTAGGCTGGTTGCCCCAATAGTAGCGGTCGAAACATGCGCTAGCCACCGGCATGAATGTGTCGCGCCCGAGCTCCGGTACGGGGCTGTAGTAGCGGCGGTGCAAGCGCACGAACTCGTGGCGGAGCGCGTCCGTTCCGCCTTCGCCGATAAAGAGCAACGCGCGGACTGATCGTACCGACTCCCCCGGGTGGAGAACGAAGTCGCAGTCTTTCTGTCCGGCACGGAGCAGGAGTTCATCATTCTGCCGTGAGACTTGCAGTCTCCACTGACCGGACCATCCGATACCGCAAACGAGGCCGCGACCGCTGGCGTCCGCGATGTCGAAATAAGGAAAGGCGGCAGTGTCGGAGGAACGTCCGCCGGTCGGTTCGCGCGAGATATCGCATCCTTCGTCCAAAGCGAATGCTTCCGGCCAGAACGAACGCTCGGAGCAGTCGTCGCCGCGCAGCGTGTTGAGGACGGCGAGTCCCGACACTGGAAAACGCAGATGAAGTCCGTCGAAATCAGTGACGCGCGGCGAGTCCACGGCCCCGGTATTCGTGAGCCTGACAAACCAGCCGAACAAGCCTTCGCTCTTCTGTTCCAAAGTCAGTTCGGCACGCAAAAAGCCGATGTCTGTCGCTCCCGCGCGGAGTGCGTAAATGCAGCCGCCGATTGTTACTGAGGCAATTTGCATGTCTTTCATGGACACATGTTCCCTGGGAGGTAGTTGAGGTATTTGCATGACCTCTGAGTCGGAGTTTCTGCGAAGCCGTTTGAGTAATTATATGATGGCGTGTTGAGGGTGGAAATGCAAGTGCAAGCGTCGGTTGCCGAAAACAGGATCTGCGCGGATGGTGCGGGAGAGAACTACGGATTTCGCGGATTTCGCGGATGGTTTTGGACAGGATTACAGGATTTGCTGGAGGGGAGGGGAAAGCTACGGATGGCGCGGATTTTACTAGGGGCGACAGAATCCCATCGCTAACGGCGCGCTCTATCCATATTCCGGGGCGTTGACCCGTCGTTTAGGAGCCAGTATGCTTTCTCCATTCAACCACGGCGCTAATCACGCCTCGCGACAGGGAGAGCATCATGGCGGAAGAGAAGTGGCAGATCCACGCACACCGCGGCGGGCGGTTCGAGTTTGACGAGAACACGCTCTCCGCTTTCCAGGCCAGCTATGCCGCGGGCCTGCGCGGGTTCGAGACCGACGTCCGGATGTGCAAGGATGGCGCGCTTGTGATCATGCACGACGCTTCGATCGAGCGCTTGACGCTGGGCACCGGCGAGGTCGAGGATCTGACCGAGGCCGAACTGCGCCAGGTCAGGAGCCGCAAGGGGAACCCCATCCTCTTTCTGGACGAGCTGGTCGCCTTCTTCGCGGACAAGTCCGGGCTCTACATCGAATACGAGATGAAGACGGATCCTGGTCGCTATCCGCCGGCGAAGCTGGAGGCGTACTGCAGGAAACTGCACGACGCCATCGTCCCCCGCGTGTCGGAGCAGACGACGGTGGTCTTCTCCTCCTTCGACAAACGTCCGCTCGCCTTCTTCGGGCAGGCTTTCCCGGAGGCGGAGCGCATGTTGATCACCGGCGAGCCGTGTTGCGAGGCCACCATCCGAGAAGCGCAGGCCCTCGGGGTGACGCGCCTGGCCTGCACGTGGGATGGCAGCACTCGCGCCAGCGTGCGGGCCGCGCACGCGGCCGGCCTGATCCTGGCCGGATGGCCGGGGCACACGGTCGAGGACTACCTGCTAGGCGTGGCCCTGGGCTTCGACCACCTGTGCGCCGACAATCCGGTCGAGGTTCTGGAGTTCAAGAACCGGCATTTTGCCTGTAACTGATGTAGACATGCGGCGGGGGGAGAACTACGGATTTCCCGCTGCGCGGGCGCATAGATCACGCGGATGGCTCTAAGCTGGTTTCGCCGGCGTGAACGTGTCGATAGCCGAGCCGTCCGGACGGGAGGCGACGATGGACAGACAGTCGGACGAGACGTCGACGACTCACGTCTATATTTTGTCGTCAGCAATCGACGTTGCGTTCATCGATGAGCAGCGTCGAGCCTTCGGTGCAGATGGGCGGACGCCCGTTGCGGTACGCGACATAGCCTGTGCTGATGCCCGAGTAGCGAACGCCGTCGATCTATTTCAGCGTTCCATCCGGGAACAAATCGAACTGATCCTGGATGACGGGTGTGCCGTCGGCGGCGATTTCGTCCGTGAAAAATTTGAACGTGAGTTTTTCGGGCGACACGGCAATCTGCCCGGCGGTCTGTTCCTTGATCTGAACAAGCGGGTAGTGGAATTCGTTGGTTCCGCCGCCGAGCCACTTGGGCGCGATGCTTTTCGAGAGTTCCGTGCCGGGTTCAATTCGCAGATGGCGGTGCATGTGCCCGCCGAGGTAGATGTGGATGCGCCGGGCCGGGTCGGTTTCGTTGAGCGCGGCCCAGAAATCCGACATCTCGGTCGGCCACTGACACTGGTGTGTGCTGATATGCGAGAAGACAACGCGGAACTTTGACTTCTTCCATTCGTCGGTATTTTTCAGGTCGTCAATCCAGGCGGCCTGTTCTTGTCTGAAATCCTTGGCGATCGCGACATCAACCTTTGAGCCTACAAATGTGCAGGTGTCAAGAAAGAGGAAGAGCGCCGGGCCTTGGGAGACGCAGAAATAGGCCCTGCCGTCCTTTCTTGGGAAAAAGTCGCGCCACATCCAGGCGTCCTTCTCGTAGCAGTCGTGATTGCCGCGCACAAAGACTGAAGGCTTCGAGGTGGCCCAGAGACGCACGGCGTCGTCGAGAAAACCGTGCATGACGTCATAGCGGCCTTCGTAAAATCCGTCTTCGACATTGTCGCCATTGAAGATGAAGAAGTCGCATTCCGCGCCCTCTGCAATTTTGAAATGGCGGTCGAGTTTAAGGCGCGTGCAGCCGTGGGTATCGGCCGTGAACCAGACCTTGTAGCTGTCGCGCTTCGGGTCGAGAGTCTTGAAAGAATAGAGCTCGCGGCCGACGTTGATGTTGCCCGCGAAGCAACGCGTAAAGACGGAATCGACGCTCAGCAGCCGATACTCATATTCCGTGCCGGGCTTGAGATCGCCGATGTGAAAGTTGTGGGTGTCCGAGGAATAATCGATGATGTCGTACGACTTTTTCCAAATTCGCTTAAAGTCCTCGGTCCCTTTCTCGCGGATTTCGAGTCCGGCGCCGGTCTTGCGGCGTGTGATGAAATTGATTGTGATTGAGTCCGGCGCGGGATTCAACAGCCAGGGACCGTGAATCGGTTTGGTGCAGTCGGTACCCGAGCGGACGAAGCTTATCGCATTCGTGTCTGTATGCACGATTGGCAACCACTGGAATTCTGTGACTGTGTCATAGACCGGCGCGGCGAGCACGGCAGACGCGGCCCCGAGAACAAGGGCCGAAATGGCGAGTGCGAGTTGCTTCGCGAGTTTCATCGTGATCTTCCTTTTCTTTTCCGGGATACGTTTCGCGCGCGCGGTGATCTCGATCGGCGCCGCGTCGACCGTCCACGGCTGCTCGGCCACCTTCCCCTTCTCGATCACCTCGAACCCCGCCAGGGGATCCGCAGGATCGAGAACCAGGCCGTAGTTCCAGGGGGTGGCGGGGAACAGCTCCCACTCCGGCCAGGCGCCCGGTCATGCCCTCGGCCATGAGGTCGAGCTGGTGCTTCAGCCAGCCGTGCGGACGAACCGCCCCGAGAGGGAGCTTGAGGAGCGGATTCGCAAGCAGGGGTGCGCGGTTCGCGGGATAGACCGATTTTCCCGCGTCCGCCGCGGGATGCGACACAACTTCGACGTTCACGTTCTGATTCTCTCCGTTTCTGATCCGCCTTGTCATTTCAGTATCTTATGCGTCCACGCGGAAATGGGGCAACATGAAAACTGTCGCTTTGGCGCTGAATATGACATTATATGGCATGCATTCTGCTCCGCTCCTTGTCCGCAACCCATAGGAGAGATCCACATGGAACGAACCACATTTGCGGCGATCACATTAGCGGTGTGCGCGCCGCTCATGGCCACAGCCCAGTTCACGGTGCGTCCCTGGACGCAGGACAACGCACCGCTCGATGCGCGTGTCGCGGCGGATTTCAAGGAGATCCCGCATCCCGACGCGTTTGTGCACTATGCCGTGCCGGCGATGAGC
The DNA here is from genome assembly GCA_964426115.1 of uncultured Lentisphaerales bacterium. GTDB lineage: Bacteria > Verrucomicrobiota > Kiritimatiellia > RFP12 > JAAYLN01 > JAAYLN01. Next base: position 6,717 of record CAYRPP010000095.1, read on the forward strand.
ACGCTCCAGCGACTGCCCGACGTCTACCCGGACGACGGCATCGCCGGCGGGGTTGTGCGCATCATCGCTGCGAAGGACGAGTACGAGCCCGGCGCGTTCCTGATCCGCGCCACGCGCGACCTCG
>CAYRPP010000096.1:0-6817 GCA_964426115.1 uncultured Lentisphaerales bacterium
AACCGCGGACGTGGCGACCGTTCTCCCCGGCAACAACATCGCCTACACCGTCACGTTTACGATCGCCGGCGAAGTCGCGCTGGGCGACGCGACCGTCGGCCTGCCGCTGGTGGTGCAGGATACGATCCCGGACGGGACGGTCTACGTGGCCAACAGCGCAACCAGCGGGAACATCCCCCCGAGCGGCCTCGCGGCCTACCAGGTGCTCTACTCGACCGACGGCGGCGCGACCTGGAGCGACGAGGAACCGGCGAGCGCCGCGTCCGTGACCGATCTGCAGTGGTGGCTCAGCGACGCCCTGCCGGCCGACGGCGCCGGCGTCGTGCGCTTCACCGTCGCCGTCGACAATCCCTACGTGGAACCCTCGCCGCTCGTCGTGAACGAGGCCGGACTGAGCTTCGGCAACGGCGTGCCCTTCGACACCGACGACGCCACGACGCTGGTTCTCGGCGTCAACAGCGTGGGCGACACGGTCTTTGCCGATACCGGGGTCGGAACGGGTGCTTCCCTCGGCAATGGTGACCAGGAGGGCCTCGAGCCGGGCCTTCCGGGCATCGCCGTCTACCTCTATGCCGACGAGAACGCCAACGGCATCGCCGATGCCGGCGAGACCCTGATCGCCACGGCGGAGAGCGGTTCCAACGGGGCCTACCTCTTCGATGACCTGCCCGATGGACGCTATGTCGTCGTCGTCGACTACCGGGACAGCAGCGTGCCGGCCGGCTACACGATCACGACACCCTCCGCCTTTGCGGTCGACCTCGACAGCGCGCGGGCCAATGCCAACCCCGTCAGCGTCCTGACGGCCGACTTCGGCTTCGCCCCGGCGCTCGTGCAGACCAAGGACCGGGTCGGGAGCGGGCCCCTGCTGGAGGGGCGGCCGGTCACCTACCTGATTCCCGTGACCAACCGCCTGGCCGGCACGGGCGAGGCGACACCCCAGCCCGCGCGCTATACGGTCTGGCCCACGAATGCCTTCACCAGCGGCAAGTCGAACGAGCAGTGGCTCTATCCCGAGAACCTCTTCGGATCCGGCGAACCCGATGGGCAGTATGCCGTCTCACCATTCAACAACGTTTCGGAATGGGTCGTGGCCACCAACTACCAGACGGCCGCGCGTTTCGGCTCCATCACCAACGTCACGCTGCTGTTGCCATACTACTTCACCGGAACTTTCCTGGCGGGCGAAGCCACGGCGAGCATCAGCGTCTACGCGGACGGCGCCCTGCTTCACGCCTTCAGCTACGACTGCAGCGCGCTGCCGACGAGCGGCACGCTGGCGCTGAACATCACCGGCTACAAGGCCTCCTGGGACTGGTCCGATTTCGACGGCGCAACGCTTTACGTCCGCCTACAGTCCGATAAGCACGGCAACCCCGGCGGTGACGCCTACGTCGACACGGTCGGCTTCCGCCTGACGACCGACGCCGAAGTCGGGGGGCTCGACGACACGACGCTCGATCCCGTGCCGCTGCTCGACATCTTCGATCCCGCACGACTGCAGTACGTCGCTTCGGAACCGGCGGCCGACTCGGTGGCCACCAACAGCGGCGCGGGGGAGCTGCGCTGGAACGATCTGGGGCCGCTCTACGCCGGTGGCGGACGTCTGGTTTCAGTGACTTTCAAGGTGCTCGAACCGCCGGGCAACGTGACCGCCCCCGTGACGAACACCGCCTGCATCACGAACGCCTGGTTCGTGAACGGCCTTCCGGCCAACGACACATGGGCCACCAACATCGCCTCCGTGCTGCCCGCGGGGACGATCGGCGACTTCGTCTGGCGCGACCTCGACAGTGACGGCGTGCAGGATGCCGGCGAGCCGGGCGTGGCCGGCGTCACGGTGTCGATCAGCGCGCCGGGCGTCAACCTGGGGAACGGGGCCGGGGCCGCGAGCAACGTCGTCACCGACGCCAGCGGTTACTACCTGTTCGAGTCCCTGCCGGCCACCGCTAATTATACCGTCACGGTGGTTGCCGCGACCCTGCCCGGCGGCAGCGGCACCTGCACGGGGGACCGCGACGCGACGGCGGACGGCACCACGGTGGTCGCGCTCGACCACGACTCGACGACCGGCGGCGACACGATTCTCGACGCCGATTTCGGCTACAACCTGCTCAGCGTGATACGCGGCACCCTCTGGCACGACCTCGACCGCGACGCCTGGCCGGCGCCCGAGGACGGCGAACCGCGGCTCGGCAGCGTGCTGGTCAGGCTCTTCGCCGCCGACGGCACAACACTCCTGGCCACGACCAACACTGCGGCCGACGGAACATTCGCCTTCTATGGCCGCGACGCCGGCAACTATGTCGTGGAGGCGGTCACCAACACCGGCGCGCTCGCGACCGGCGAATGGACGCGATCCTATGACACCGATGGCATCACCAACAGCGCCGACCGGGTCACCGTGGAACTGGTGGCCGGGGGCGAGGCCACGGCCGATTTCAGCTACTACCTGAACGGCGACTATTACGTCGGCGACACGATCTTCTACGACATGGATGGGAACGGCGCGCAGGATAGCGGCGAGCAGGGCATCGAGCACATCACGGTGCATCTGTACGAGGACGAAAACCTCGACGGAATCATCACGCCCGGCGTCGATGCGCATGTCGGCAGCCTGTCCACCGATACCAACGGTTTCTACCAGTTAACCGGGCTTGCCGCCGGAAACTACCAGGTGGTTGTAGCGCAGTATGACGAGCATTTCCCGGCGTATGTCGTCTGCTCGGCCGACCCCCAGGGCGAACTGGACGGCCGGAGCAGCTTCACCCTCTCGGCCAGCCGCGACGACCAGGACTTCGGCTTCCAGCCGTACGGCGTCAACGCCCTGGGTGACACGGTCTTCCTGGACCTCGACCTCAACGGCGTGCAGTCGGGATACAGCGAGTTCGGCATCCCCAATGTCCCGGTGACTCTCTGTATCGACATTTCCGGCAATGGCGACTATATGACGTACGGGACCGTTTTCACCGATGCCGATGGCCGCTACCTGTTCGACGCGCTGCCCGACGGCGACTACCGCGTTTCCGTCTCGCCGGAATGCGCCTCGCTCCCGCGCGATCCCTTCGGCGTCGCCTATACCCCGACCACCACGACCATCTATGACGTTGAGCTGGCGGGTGGCGAGAGCTATCTCGACGCCGACTTCGGCTTCGCCCCGCTCTGCGCCATCGGCGACACGGTCTACTGGGACTACAACGCCAACGGCGGCCAGGATTGGACCGAGCCGGGAATCACCGGCGTGACCGTCCGGCTCTACGCCGACGAGAACGGCAACCGGTTCTACGATGCCGGCGAGACGCTGCTCGGCACGCGCGTCACGGACGATCTGGGACGCTACACGTTCACCGGTCTGCCTCCCGGCGACTACGTGGTGGTGGTGGATCCGGACTCGCCTCCGCTGGCGAACGCCACCCTGACCGCCGATCCCGACCTGGACGGCGAGCCATGCCCTGTCCCGCCGACGGCGGTCTGCGACGGCGCATACGGCACGAGCCTGCTCTCCGGCAACGCCTTCACCGGCGCCGACTTCGGCTACTGTCCGCCCGGCGGCATGATCGGCGACACGCTCTGGATCGATCTCAACACCAACGGCGTCCGCGAGATCGATGAACGGGGTATTTCCTCCGTCACGGTGCTGCTCTACACCAACTCTGTGCTGATCGCCACCAACGTCACCGACATCGACGGCGTCTACCTCTTCACCGGGCTGCCCGACGCCACCTACCGCGTGACCGTGCTCGCGGCGGATCCCGACTTCCCGGCGGGACTGACGGCCAGCTATGACGCCGACGGCACGCCCGACGGCGACACGGCCGGCATCGTCGTCAGCAACAGGCATGTCACAACGGTCAGCGGGCAGGCCGTGACCAACGCCGACCTGACGATCGACTTCGGATATACGCGGACGGGCAACAATGCGCTCAGCGGCACGGTGGGCATGGACGACGCCTCGGACGACGGCCTGCTCAACGGGCTGAACCCCTCCGGCACCGGCACGGGTGAGTATCCCTTCGCCAACGTGCCGGTCTATGTCTACCTGTGGAGCGACGACGGCGACGGCGCGGTCGAGGCGGGCGAGACGACATTGATCGCCAGCACCGCGACCGGCGCGAACGGCGACTACGCCTTCGGCAATCTGCCCGATGCCGTCGGCGCCTACGACCGCTACCTGGTCACGCTGGCGGCGCCGGCAGGCGAACTCCGCATGACGACTGGCACGGGCGACACGCCGGCGCTCTGGGTCGGCAGCACAACGAACAGCTTCGGCTGGACGCTGTCGGCCCGGCAGGCGGTGGCGATCACCGCCTCGACCGCCAACATCGACTTCGCCTTCGAGACCACGGTCGTGCGCGACTTCGGCGACCTGCCCTCCTCCTACGGCACGACGGTGGCCGACACGCCCACAGGGCCGCGGCACTATGTCAAGGTCACGCCAAACCTCTATCTTGGGGCGGGTGTCGATTCCGAGGCCGACGGCCAGCCCTCCGCGGACGCCACCGGCGACGGCGGCGATGAGGACGGGGTGGTCGTCAGGGGCCGCTGGACCGATGGCGGCAACAGCGGCCACATCGAGGTGACTGTGGGGGCCGGCAGCGGCTGGCTGGTCGGCTACATCGACTTCAACCAGGACGGCGTCTTCACCAACGCCAACGAGCAGGTCGTCAACCAGGCCGTCGACAGCGGGGGCACGGGGGTGGTATACGTGCTGAGCTTCCCGATTCCGGCGGGCACCTTCCGTACCGATGCCGTGACCGTGCTGAACGCCCGCTTCCGGCTGCTCGACGCAGAGCCGGTATTCGGCATCCTGGGGTCGGGCTCGAACGACGCGTATGGCGAGGTCGAGGACTACCAGTTCGTCTTCGGTGCGCTGGGCGACCTGACCTGGTTCGACACGGACAAGGACGGCGTGCAGGACGCGGGCGAGCCGGCCATGACCAATGTGACGGTACAGCTTTACGACGCCGCCGACACGCTGCTGGGCACGGAAGTGTCGGATGCCGCGGGACACTACCTCTTCACCGGGATCACGACAGGCGCCTACTACCTGGTCTTCAGCGCCTCGACCAACTATGTGCTGACAACGCCGAAGACGGGCGATCCCGCGCTGGACAGCGACCCCGCCACCAACGGCGTTACATCAATGATCGTCATGTCGACGGCCAGCTTCGCGGACGATGCCGATGCCGGGTACCAGCAGCCGAGTCCCACCAGTTCGGGCATCGACATGCAGGCGTACCTCGGGGCGGACGGGGTATATGTCGAGTTCGTGGCCTACGATGTCGAGGAGGACGGCTACGTGACGCTCTATCTGGTCGGGCCGGGCGACACGGTGCTCTGGTTCGGCACCTGCGAGGTGACGGCGGGCAGCCAGCAGACGTGCCGCTTCGAGGTTCCCGGTCTGTTGGTCGGTGGCGCGTACAACTTCGTGGTGCAGGACGAGGTCAACCAGTTCTGGGAGGCGTACGGCGTGCGCGTGACGCCCTTCGCCGCCGAGGCCATCCGCATGTCGCTGGCGGGTGTGACGCTGGCCTTCGGCAGCCTGCCGGAGCGCGAGTACGAGATCCAGTGGGCGCGGCGGCTGGGCGACCAGTGGCTGACGGTGACCAACGTGATGTCGCAGGGCGAACGCACGACGGTGGTCGTGCCGCATCCCGACCGCGCCTCGCCCTCGGGCTTCTTCCGCATCCGGATGATGAACACCGATTGACGGCCAGTCATCCGAAATGCCATTGGTAAATGCCGGCATTTTCACCTGGGTGGAAATTATTGGGCGGAAATTGCTGTTTCGGAATTGTTACGATGCTGGTATAATAAAAAACGACATGATACAATCGAAGAATCTTCTGAAATCGCACGGCCTGTCCTCCACGCGCCAGCGCACGGCGATTCTCAAGACACTGCGCATGCGCCACGACCACCTGGATGCCGAGGGCGTGTACATGCTGCTGCGCAGGAAAATGCCTTCGCTGTCCCTCGACACCGTCTACCGCACGCTCAACCGCCTGGCGCAGGAGGGTCTGATTCAGAAGCTGGCGCTGCCGACGCACCGGTTCCATTTCGACGGGGATCTCAGATCCAGGGATCATTTTCTCTGCACGGCATGCGAGAAGATTACCGACGTCGAGTTGTCGGAGGACGCTTCGGGCGCTGTGCCGCAATCGCTTGATGGCATCGGCCACGTGCAGACCTTGCAGCGGGTGTTTCTTGGAACCTGCACGGCCTGCGCCGCGCGCGCGGCAAAAACGCCGCCCAACGCCGGTCAGTGCCGCGGCAAGGGCGGACGCCCGCGGAGCCATCCGCGGGGAAAGGCGGAAAAATGAAGGCGGCCGCGCGGGTCGCGCTGCTGCTGACGGCCGCACCGTTGGCCGCCGCCGCGTCGGCACCCGCGCTGTCCTATGCGGCAGACGTGGACGTCGCCGGTTTCGCCGCTTCCGTGGCTCCGGACGGCAAGGTCTGGATCGCATGGCGGACGTACACCGCGGCGGGCGCGGGCTTCTTCCGGGTCGAACGTGAGAATCCCGACGGGACGCGCGTGCCGGCCGGAGAGGGCTTCGCGCGCCTGCGCGGCGAGGAGGAGGGCGATGGCGGCGACGCCTACCGGCTGCATGATCCCGCCGCGCGCGAGGGTCAGGAGGCGCGCTACCTGTTGACCTTCATGCCGCGCGGCGGCGCGGAGCGCGCGGCGGCCGTCTGGCAGGGACGCCTGGCGCGCGCCGTGGCGGACTCCCGGGATGCGTCCGCGGCCGCCGTTGCGGTGGTCGCCGCCGCGGCGCCGCTGGCGACGGCGACGGCGGCGCCGCGGCCCCAGGAGTGG
>CAYRPP010000097.1:0-6809 GCA_964426115.1 uncultured Lentisphaerales bacterium
GAGGCGATCAGGTAGGGCTCGACGCCCATGTCCGTGAGGCGCGTGATGGCGCTCGGCGCGTCGTTGGTGTGGAGGGTGCTCAGCACCAGGTGGCCCGTCAGCGAGGAGCGCACGGCGATGTCGGCCGTCTCCGAGTCGCGGATCTCGCCGATCAGGATGACGTCGGGGTCGTGGCGCAGCACGGAGCGCAGCACGTTGGCGAAGGTCAGGTCGATCTTGCTGTGCACCTGGACCTGGCTGATGCCCTCCATCTGGTACTCGACGGGATCCTCGACGGTGATGATCTTGACGCCGGCGGTGTTGAGGCGCGCGAGGATGGCGTAGAGCGTGGTGGTCTTGCCGCTGCCGGTCGGGCCGGTCAACAGGATCACGCCGTGCGGCAGGTCGGTCATCGCGCGGATCTTGGGCAACTGGTTGGACGAGAGCCCCAGCTTGTCCAGGTCGGCGAAGACCGAACTGCGGTTCAGGATGCGCAGGCAGCAGGTCTCGCCGTAGCTCGTCGGGAGCACCGAGACGCGCAGGTCGTACTCGCCGTTCTCGAAGCGCACCTTGATGCGCCCGTCGTGCGGCTTGCGGCGCTCGGCGATGTCCATTGCGGCCATAATCTTGACGGCCGAGCTGACGGAGCGCCGCAGCTTCTCGACGCCCCGGGGCAGCGGCACCTCCTGCAGGATGCCGTCGACGCGGCAGCGCAGGCGGAGCCTGTCCTCGAAGGGCTCGATGTGGATGTCGGTGGCATCCATGCGGATGCCCTCGGCGATGATCAGGTTGATGAACCGGACCATGCCCGTCTCGTCCGACACGACCGCGATGTCGTCGTCGCGCCCCTCCTCCTCGTCCGCGGGCGCCTGGGCGATCAGCTGCTCGACGGTCTCGGCGCCGAGGCCGTAGAAATGCGTCAGCGAGCGCGAGACGTCGCTGTCGGTGCAGAGGATGAAGGCCAGTGGCGTCTCGAGCACCATGCGCAGCCCCTCGACGGTGACGGAGGGAGGAACGCGCGCGACGGCCAGCGTCAGGACGCCGTCCTCGAAAGCCACGGGCACGACGCGGTGGCGCAGGGCGAGGCGCGAGCTGACGCGCTCCGCGACCGAGGGATCGATCCGGTAGTCGCCGATCTTGCGCAGGGGAATGCCGCTGACCGCGCTGTAGGCGTCCAGGAGCGTCTTCTCGCTGATGATCGACTCGTCCACCAGCAGCCGGTCGAGCGGCTGCCCCGTGAGCGAGGCGCGGTTCTGCGCCTCGGCCACCTGCTCCTGGGAGATGCGCTGGCGCTCCAGCAGGTGGGCGACGAAGTCCTGCATCAGGTCGGGGCCGTGGAAACGGATCTCCTCCTGGAGCGCGGCCGCCGGAGCGGCGTTGGCCTTGACCTCGGACATGGCCTACCGCCCTCCCAGCTCGACGGGGGCGTCGCCCTCGACCATGGTGCGCGTGGTGCCGTCCGGCAGGCGCAGCATGACCCCGTCGGCCGTCGCGTTGAGCACCTCGCATCCCGCGATCTGGTCGCCAGTGACCAGGAAGCGTCCGCCGCCCAGCGAGCTCCTGAGATAGGCCGCGACACGCCCGTCGGGCCGCTGGAACATGCCCGCGAAGGCGTATTTCGGCACCGGCGGCGGTCCGGCCTCCGGCGCGGCGGCCGACGCCGGCTGCCGTCCCTGCCGCCCGTTGCGCGGCGGCTGCGAGCCCGTGCGAGTCTGCGTGCCCGCGGCCTCCGCGGGCTCCGGGCTCGCGGCGGCGGCGACCGCCTGCCGCGGCGCGCCGGCGACGCCGGCGACGACAGCCTCGAGATCGCCGCTATCCGGGTTGCGCACCATCGCCTCGAAGGTCGGCCGGAAGGGGTTGACCGGCACGACGAGCGCCTGCGCGGCGAACTGGTTCGAGACCAGGCCGATCACCCCCAGCGGGCGGAAGGGCGCGAGCTTGACCGGATCCGACGGCGGCGGGGGCGGCGGCGGGGGCGGCGGCTGCAGCGCCACCCAGAGGCGCCAGGCTGTCACCATGAGGAAGACCAGCAGCGTGACGCCGAAGATGCCGCGCGCATCCGTGCGCATGAGCCATTTCCAGAAGCGTTCCATATCACTCGAACAGGAGGGCGCTCATCACGCCCGAGATCCGCAGCGGCGCCTGCTGCGCCGGCCCCGCCTCGATGCGCAGGTTGCGGAAGACGAAGATCTGGTTCTGCTCGAAAATCGCCTGGAAGAGCAGGTAGAGGTTGTCGAAACCCACGTCGAACTCGACTTGGACGGGGTACTCGGTCAGCATCAGTTTCTTGTCCGGCCCGGCATGGCCGACCGGCGCCAGGGGATGCACCGCGTGCAGCTTCTGGATGCGCCGGGTGAGCGCCAGATCCACCAGCTTCTCGACGGCGCGCAACTGGAGCATGCGGATGCGCACCTCCGCGTCCCTGCCGCCCAGCGCATCCTGCAGCCCCAGATCCTGCGGGATCAGCGGGATGCCGAGCTCCTCCGAGCGCCGCGCCAGGCGCAGGCGGGCCTGGTAGAGCTCCGTCTTGTAGTCGATGCGTCCGAACTCCGACTCGCGCAGCGCCTGCTGGTTCTCGAAGGTCGCCAGGCGCGCCACCGTCCGCGCCCACTCCTCGTCGAGCCGGGCGCCGAGCTCCTTCTCGTGGTGCTCGATCTCCGCCAGGTTCTCCAGGCTGACATGCGCGTAGGCGCTCTTGTCGAGCTGGGCGCGCATGCTCTCGATCTCGCGGCGGCTCTCGAACTGCGGGCTCAGCACCCAGAACCAGATCGCGGCCATGACCACGATGGCCGCGGGAATGATCAGCAGCACCTGCTGCCGTTCGGAGATGCGGAGTCGCGGCGGCCGGAAGTTCATGGCAGGGCCACCTCCAGCCGGACTACGAACCGGCGCATGTTGGGCAGCTCGACGCCCGCCTCGCGCAGCGCCTCGGGCAGCGTCGGCGGCAGGACGCGGTCGTCGCTCAGGAGGTCGGCCTGGCGCACGCGCGCGGCGGTCTTGAGGCGCTGTATCATGGCCTTGACGGTGACCAGCCCCATGTCGGGCGTGTAGCCCTCGATGATGAAGACCGTGAACGCCGAGGGCGCGGGGGCGGGCGTCAGGGCGGCCAGCAGCGGGCCGGGTGCCGCCGCGCCGGGAGCGGACGCGGGGCGCGTCACGCTGCGGAAGCCGGGCACGAAGAAGCCCGTGCGCAGGGCGGGCGCGGCGGCCGGCGCCGGCTTCTCCCCGGGGTTCGGCTGCCGCGTGTACGAGGTCTCCTCGCAGATCATCGAGATCCAGTCGTCGGGCGCGATCGCCGTGGCCACGAGCGAGATAACCTCGCGCATGACCGGCCCGCCCAGCAGCAGGCCGCGCAGCGGCTCGGCGCGGCGGCGCAGCAGGTCGCCGCCCTGCCGGATGGCCGTGACCGACTTGTCCATCTGCTCGCGGCGCCGCAGCTCGCGGCGCTCCGCGTCGAGCTTGCCGGTCTCGCGCCGCAGCGAGACCACCATGCCGGCGGTGAATACGCCGAGTGTCAGGGCGCACATGACCGAGGCCGCAATCAGGTAGGGCTTCTTCTCGCGGAAGACCACCTCGCCGCGCAGAGGCTCCGGCAGCAGCGAGAGGCCCGCGGGGCCCGCCCCCAGCGCCGCGAGGGCCAGCCCCAAAGCCATGTCGAAACGCACCAGCGAGGGACGCTCGTCGGCGGGCTCCGCCCCCTCGGCGGGCGCCGCGCCGGCGCCCCACGTCAGCGTGGCGGCGCCGGGAAGCTCGTCGGCCATGATCACCGGCAGCCGGGCGCGCTCCTGCACATAGCCCCGCAGGCCGCGCAATTGCGCCCCGCCGCCCGAGAGCACGACGCGCGCGATGCCGAACTGCCCCCCGTTGTAGGCACCGCGGTAGGCGCCGAGGCACGCGGAAAGCTGGCCGTACCAGCGCTCGGCCACCGGCAGCAGCGCCTCCGCGAATGGACCGCCGGCCTCGACCGTGCCCTCGCGCTGCTTCTGCTTCTCGGCCTGCGTCAGCGGGACGCCCGCCAGACGCGCCACGGCCTCGGTGAACTGCCTCCCGCCCATCGGGAAGGCGCGCGCGAAGAGCAGCCCGCGGGGGGTGCCGATGGCCAGTTCGGTCTGGTTGTGGCCGATATTGACAAACAGGGACGGGCCCTCCAGTCCCTGCGCCAGCGGCGCCAGCGCGCAGAAAAGGGCCGCCGGCGCGGGCACCAAATCCGCCGGGAGGATGCCGACGGGCTCGAGGCCCTCGATAGCCGCAGCGACCACCGCCGGCCGCGCCATGCCAATCAGGTAGATGCGCGCGCCGGGACTCCACTCGTGCGCGGCGACGTCCGAGGCCATGCTGTCGCCCGCCATGTCGTTGAAGGTCGACAACTCCATGTCGGCGGCCTGGCGCGGCGTGCGCGGGTCGTCGGGGTTGAGCCGTCCAGGCTGGAAGACGAGCTGCGTGCCCGGGATCTGCACCGCGGCGAAGCGCTTCAGCAGGCCGAGCTTTCCCAGCCACGAGCGCAGCAGCGCCGGGGCGTCGCCGCCCTCGAGCGGCAGCGCCATCTGCTCCGCGCGCGCGACGTGGGGCGCGCCGCCGCGGAGCTGCACCCAGACCGCCCGCGCGGTGCGCGCGCCGAGGTCCAGACCGACGATCTGCTTGAGGTGGGGCATGGCGGGAGGGAGCAGGGCTCAGGGCTCAGGGTTCAGGGGGCCGGCGCCGCCGGGGCCGCCGGGGCTGCCGCTGCTGCGGGTGCCGCCCCGGCGGGCTCGGCGGCGGCGGGCACGGCCAGCGGCGCATCCGCCTCGCCGAGGACGACCTTGCCGCCACCGGTCACCGGCTCGGTCGGCGTCAGCGGGATCAGCTCCTCGCCCTCGTCCGAGATCAGCGTGGCGGTCACGAAGATCAGCAGGTTGTTGCGGGTGTCGTCGACGTTGTCGTGCCGGAAGAGCTGCCCGATGAACGGCAGCCATGAGAGGAAGGGTGTGCCGGAACGGTTCTTGGTGGTCGACGAGCGGATCAGCCCGCCCATGATGACCGTCTCGCCGCTCCGGACCTGGATTTCCGTGTCGATCAGGCTGCGGCTGAAGACCGGCAGCTTGATGATGCCGGACTCGCTGTCGGAGACGACGTTGTCGGGGTTGTCCGTGCCGTCGGTGTTGTCCGTGTTGTTGTCATTGTTGTCGCTGCCCTGGGCAAAATACTCCCAGCGCAGGAACTGGCTGATCTGGGGGATCAGACGCAGGTTGATCGTGGCCAGGTCGGCGCCCACGCTCGGCGTGACGACCAGCTCGTAGCCCAGCTCCTCGAGCGTCGGGGTGCCCTGCGGCACCAGCCGCGTGCGCGTGACGATGTCGTTGCCGCCGTCGTTGTCGTCGACGCGCGCATCGTATTCCTCCAGGTCGTACTCCTCGTAGTAGCGGAAGTCCTCGCCGATGCGGATCGTGGCCTCGTGGTTGTTGATCGTCGTGACGCGCGGCACGGAGAGCGTGCGCGACTTGCCGGTGGTCTCCAGCGCGTGGATCACGGCGCGGAAGGCCGGGTCGGTCAGAATGCCCTCGTAGGTCAGGTTCATGCCCTCCGCGCTGCCGGGAAAGGGCGCGTACTGGATCGACGCGCCCTGGTTGATCTGCGAGCGGTTGGCCTGCTGCACACCCCCGTTGACCACCACCCCCTTGTTGCCGACGCCGATAGAAGAGTTGAGCACCCAGTCGACCCCCAGCTCGCGCAGGTCGGTGACGCCCGTGCTGATGAAGCGCGCCTCGATCAGCACCTGCGGCGGCCGGATGTCGAGCGCCTCGATGATGTCCTCGATCAGCTTCAGGTTCTCGCGCGAATTCTTGACCAGCACGGCGTGCGCCTTCTTGTCGAAGAGGATGTCGGCGCCCTCGACCTCGGGCACGAAGCGCGTGACGGCCTGGACGATGCCGAGCGACTCGCTGGCGCCCTCGATCTCGTCCTTGAGCAGCCCTTTGCGCAGGCGGTAGATGCGGGTGACCAGCGGCACCTTGCCGGCCGTCGCGCTGCCGGGAGTCACCCAGATGATGTTCTGGCCCACGGCGAAGGTCACGCCCAGGTTGCGGCCGATGTACTCCAGCACCTCGCTTAGGGGGGTGTTCTCGACATGGATGGTGATCGCCTTGTCATCGAGCGCGCCGTCGGCCACGATGTTGACGTTTTCCGAGGCGCCGATCTGCGCGACGATCTCGCTCAGCGCCACGTTCTCGAGATGGATGCTGACCGGCCGCTGCAGGATGGCCTGCATCTCCGTCGGCAGCGAGGCGATCGGCTGGGCTTCGCCGACGACGTGCCGTTGCTGGCGGTAGCTGTCGGGCAGGATGCCCTGGCGGTCGAGGTCGGCCAGCGCGAGGGCGTCGGAGGGCTCCTGCCGCGCGGCGACCGAGCGCTGCCGCAGCTCGGCCAGGCGCTGCATGATGCGCCCCTGCAGCTCCGGCAGGCCGGGGGTCAGCGGGTCGCGCCGGTGGATCTCGGTGCAGGCGATGATGGCGTCGGCATAGCGCTCCTGGTCGAAGAGCGCCGCCGCGCGCTCGACATCGGGATGCTCGTAAAACACCTCCTGAGGCGGGGCGGCGCAGCCCGCCAGCAGAACCAGCGCGGCCAGCAGGCCGCGCGCGGCATGACGATGCTTGTTTATTGCTGCCATGTTGCGTTCCTGTTCAAGGATGACTCACTCCTCACCCGGTTCGAGCGCGCCCTCCCACCAGAGCGGAGCGATGATCACATTGCCGGCATAGGCCACGTTGAGCGTGATGGGTTTCGGCCCCAGATTGCCGCTGTCATCCCGGGCCTTGATCTTGCCATGACGGGTGTGGTGGTAGCACCGGACGATC
>CAYRPP010000098.1:0-6767 GCA_964426115.1 uncultured Lentisphaerales bacterium
CAACAGGAAGGTGGCCCGCTGCTCCGCGACTGTATCGAACTGCTACGCGAGTGGTCCACTGTGGCGGCGCTCGACATCCGCGATTTTCTGGACGGCCTGATCTTCAATGTTTTGATCGGGAATGCCGACGCGCACGGCAAGAACTACTCGATCCTCTACCGCAAGACCGAACGAAGACTTGCGCCGTTCTACGACCTGGTCTGTACGATGGCTTGGCCGGAACTGTCCAGAACTCCAGCCATGAAGATCGGGAAGAGCGAATCCATCGAGACGATCACGCCCGCGCATTGGCAGAAGATGGCCCAGGAATCCCGTGTGGGTTGGCCGATGCTGCGTGAACGAATTGTCGCCCTGTGCGGCAAGACCATCGAGGGCCTGAAGAACAAAGAATTTCTGTCCGTGAGCAACGACCCCGCCAGGGCGGAACGCGTGGCTGGGATCATCGGGGAGCGGTCGTCTTCATTGCTCCAGAGCATGTCCAAGGCCTAGCGTTCCCATCCTTACGGAGAGGCGATTATCGGTTGCATCTACATGCGAGAATTACGAAGAGGGTTGTTCCCGGAGAATCGATCCATTGGAGTAATAGTGAAAAAATACATCGCGGTTCCGCGTCTCGCCTTGTGCGCCGCGCTGGCCGCGGCCTTCGCCACGCCGTCGTCCGGCGTGTCGCTGTCCTTCAGGTCTGTTAAGCCGATGCCGTTCGTCGAAAAGGCGGTGCCGGATCCGGAGTTGCCCGCGGACGTGAAGACTGAATTCGACGCGCGCATAAAGGCCGCGGTCGACCTCGTCCGCTCAGGCAACCCCGAAGAGGCCTTCGCCGCATGGTCGGCGATAGTCAGGACTCCGGCGGGCGACCGGCGCTCGTCCGCGAGGCAAAAAAGTCCGCGGTGGCGACGCTCTGGCGGAACAAGGACTTCGCTGAGCGTCTGCTCCCCTGGGCCGCCGACGTGGCGGCCGATGCCAGGCGCCCATCCGCCGAGGTCCGCCAGTTCCTTTCTTACAAGAGCGGGCTGGAGGATGCGCTGGGGCGCGCCGACGACGCGACCAGGACGAAGATCGGCATGCTCGCCGTGCCCGGCCTTTCGTCGAATGAGATCGCGAAGGTCGTCGAGCTTTCGTCCGACGCACTCATTATGTTCGAGCGCTTCCGCGACGCGGCCGCCCTGCGCCTTAAGAACGGCAACATCATCGGCGCGGCTGGCATACTCCGCGAGCAGCGGCTCAGCGACCCCGCCGCCGGCAGGGAGGCCCTCGACCTCTACCGCCGCGTCCTCACGGACGAGACGCGCCCTGAGCCGGAACGCCGAGCAGCCTGCTAGGCGCTCCTGACGGTCGATTCCGAACTGACAGACAAGTACTCGTCGCTGCTCGAAGACTCTCCGGCCATGGATCAGGCGATGTGGCGGCAGGGCCGCATCTTCTACGGCGACTACAAGGCGACAGCACGGCTCTACGAGATCGCCCTCCGCGCCACCGAAAGCAAGGGTCGCAAGCCCAATTTCCAGATAGTGCAGCACGGCGCTATGGCCTACACCGCCCTCGGCGACCTCGCCAAGGCCTCCGGGGCATGCCGGCGCGCGCTGGAGAAGAGCTTGGGGCTGGCACCGGCGGACGTCTACCAGCTCGCGCTCTTCGCCGACGTCGCGGACGAGGCCGCGAAGACCTTTGGCGACGTTAAAAAGCTGCAGGGCGTGATCGCCGCCGCTGACCGCAGACACGCCGGCGGGCTCGCGGGCAAGGAGCGCGTCGCGCGGGCCGAGCGGGTCGGCGCGGCCTTCCTGTGCGCCGGCCGCGAGGATGTCGTCCGCGCCTTCAGCGTGTGGAAAATGGCCGCTGTGCCGCCGTTCCAGAAGAAGCGCGCGACCGTGCGCTACAGCGCCGCGCCCGTCTCCGGCCCTGAGTCATGGGAGAAGGCAGGGCCGGCGCCCGAGAAGATGACCATGGACCGCGTCTACGGCGGCAACGTCGAAGTGCTGATGAACGACGTCGGGACCGGCCGCGGCGCCGTAGGCGCAGCGCATGGCGGCGAGCCCTCCGGAAAGCCGGTGATCACGATCCTGGCCGACGTGAAAGGGCTGCATTTCCGCTTCGTTGTTGGACGCCTCCGCGCGCGGTATCTGGCCGGGGAGCTGTCCGATCCCGGCCGGTCGTCCTTCCCGGCGGCGCCGGAACGCGCGACCGGGAGCGCGCAGTTTTCAAAGCGCACCGTGCATCAGCGCGCGCAGTCGGCGAAGGCGCTGGACGCGGAAATCGCCGCGGCGAAGTCGACACCCCTCGCGGAGCACCTGCGCCGCGTCAAGGCCGGCGCGGCAAGGAACCCGGCCGCGGCGGAGCTCGCCTCGCGCGTGGCGGCCGACTTCACGAATGCGCCGGCGGAGCCCTTTCTCATCTACGCGGTTCCGGCGATGAGTGACTTCCAGCGGCTCCCGGACCTCTACCCGTCCGACGCCGAGGCCGGAGCCCCGGTGCGCATCGTCGCGGCCAAGGGCGAGTTCGAGCCCGGCGCCTTCCTCGTCTACCCGCTGCGCGACCTCGGGAAGGTGTCGTTCAACCTTTCGCCGCTTCGCACGGCGGACGGGAAGACCTTCCCCGCCGCGAACCTGGACATGAAGGTCGTGAAGGTGTGGTATCAGAACCGGAACGGCTGGTACTCGTACTTCGGCGACACCGGCTTCAAGCTCTGTCCCGAGCTGCTGCTCCACGACGAGGACCTCATCCGCGTCGACACGGATAAGGAGGCCAACTACGCGCGCGTGACAGGCGCGGACGGGAAAGTCGTCGAGCACTGGCTCAACCCCCCGCGAGATATGGACAGGCGCCATTTTGACTGGTACCGGAAGCCGCATGTGTTCCAGTCGATGGCCCCCGGGTTCTCGGACGCGAAGTCGCTGAAGCCGGTCGCGCTGACGGAGGGCGCGTTCAGGAACATCTTCCTCACCGCGCACGTGACGGAGGACGTCCCGGAAGTGCTATACAAAGGGGCCGTGAACCTAGCGGACGCCTCGGGGAGGCGCATCGGCTCCATACCGGTCGAGCTCCGCGTCCTGCCCTTCACGCTCCCGTCGCCGAAGTGCCGCTTCGATCCCGGACGCGACTTCCTGAACTTTCTGTTAAGTTACGACACGATCTACTGCGTCATGGTGGAGAACGGCGGCGACGAGGATCTGGCCAGGAAACAGCTCCTCGCAATCCTGAAGAACCAGGCCGAGCACAACCAGGACATGCATCTGCTCCATGCCGAACCGCATGCCGAAGTCGAGCTGACCTTCGACCTGATGCGCGAAGCGGGCCAGCGTCTCGACACGTTAGTGGTCATGCATAACAGGCCCCCGCGCACGCCGGCGGCTATGGAGGCCGATGGACGCCGTCTGAAGGCCTGGTTCGACAGGAAGTTCGGCCACCACAACGTCTACCTGATGATCGGCGACGAGCCGGGCGCGAACTTGTTTCGCGCGGCGGCGGATATATACAGGTCTTACACGAAGAACGCCGACCTGAAGACCCTGCTCGGCGGCGGGGACACGATCTTCCGCCTGACCCCGCATCTCATCGACTGGCATCCGCCCGTATGACGATCTCCCCTGGGTGCCATTCAGGCGAAGCGCCTTTAAAACGGTCCGCGAACTTCTCTCCCTTCATGACGGCGAGCGGGTGTGTTTCCTTGAACCGGGCGGGGACAAGCCGGGAAGTCCCGGGCTACAGCCTGTCGGCAGGCATCGGTTTCATCGGATCAGGATCAGCGTCTCGCCCGGCACGACGAGCGGCACATCGGACGCCATGGTGAAGCTGGCGCCGCCGTCTCCCAGTCCGCCGGGACGGGAGACCGTCACACCGGTGATCTTGTCCGAGAACGCATCCGCGATCCCGTCGCCGTGGATGTCGACCGACAACCGCGCCGGCAGGCAGACGTCCACGAGGTTGGTGAAGGTGCCGGAGATCCCGTAGGGACGTCCTATGCCGGTGGTCAGGTTGGTGTAGGGCGCGGCGATCGTTCCCAGCCCGGCCGCCGTCGTTTTTGAAACGTCCGGCGTGCTGATGCGGGTCACCTTGAATCCGGAGTAGGGCTGCGACGCGTCGTCGCCCACGTAGAATGGGCCCTCAGGGACATAAACCATCTCCAGACCGTGGAGGCTCAAGCGGCCCTGGGCGTCGGGCGGGATGTCGTCGGCCTCGAGATCCCACGCGAGGCGCAGTCCGGCGGTGGCCAGCGTGCCGCGCCCCGGTTCCCGACGCCGGACAAAGGCGCCCCGTCCGTCTTGGGGCACATACAGCTCGATGAGCGTGTTGGTGCCGGGGGATGTCAGCGCCGGGGCAACGCCCGGACCCTTGAGCGAGGCATGCTTCCAGGTGGCCCCCCCGTCGATCGAGTACTTGGCAAAAAGCCACGCCGCGTCATGGTTGCACTCGTCCCGCCAACTGTTCTGCCATGCTAGATCCATCTCGATCTGGGCCACGCGGCGGCTGACGGGGACAAGCCTGACGCTGGAAATTTCCAGGCCGTTGGCTAGCAGGAGGTTGCCGGCGAGCACCCCAAGGGCCGGAATCAGGATTGAAAGCTTGTTCATGGTTGAGACACTCCTTTCATACCGCATCCAATATCACGGCGCCGTCCGCGCGGCGCGCACGCCGCCGTATCCCGGCTGGTAGGCATAGGGATGCGGCCTGCGGATGCGCAACTGGGGATCGACACGATCTATGGCGGCATTGTTTCTTCCCTGCCAGCCGCTGCCGCGGCAGGTGTATGCCGCGCCGGCCAACCCGGAGGAATACATCGGCGGCCAGCCCGCCGTGTTGTTCAGACCGGCCCGGCTCACCTCTCCGTCTCCGGGCACTCCGCCGAAGGAGGGCCATTGCGCGGCTCCCGTGCGTGTGCTCGCCCCGGAGGAGACGACCCGGTCGATCACATTGCCCGCCAGATCCATGACGCCGTAGTAGCCGGCGCCAGACTTGACGCGGCTTGATCCGTTGGTCGCGAAGGCGCCCACGCGGATCGGGCCGTCCGGCGTGCAGAAACTGACGTTGGCATTTGCGTCAACCGGGGTTCCCGGACGCTCCGTTTCCGTGCCGGCGTCGAGGAGCGAGGTGAAGCACGAGGGGAAATTGGTGATCCCCCACGGGAACTCCTGGTTGACCACGGGATTCTGTCCGCGCCCGGCCTTCTCGAACTCCATCTCCGTGGCCGGACGCAGCGCCACCCAGTCGGCATAGGAAACGGCATCTTTCCAGGTCTCCTGAAACAAGACGAAACCGCAGGCCCGCGTCGGCGCATCGCTGCCGAACACCCCGGCGAGCGCATCGAACGAAAGCTGCCCGTCGATGCTGTGGCGGTGGACCCCCTTGAGATCCGGGAAGCGGCTGGCCGCCTGCTCGACCGTCAGCATGTTGAGAAAGTCGACGTACTGGCCCTCGCTCATCTCGTACTTGGCCATGTAGAAGGCCTTGTATCCGTTGGGGTAGCTGGCATTGAAGGTGCCCGTCACCCCCCCGACACGACCGCAACCCGCCGGATTCCGGTAGGGATCCTCCGCCGTGCCCGTGCCGGTGGACGCGGTCTTCGACGGATCCGGACTGTCGATATAGGTGCAGCAGAGCACCACCTGGTTTCCGTCCGGACGGTTGTTGTCGGTGTCGCCGACGTAGAAGGGGCCTTCGGGAATGTAGACCATCTCGATCCCCATGACCTTGACGATGGCCTGTGAATTGGATGAGACGCCGTCGCCGGCGAAGTCCCAGACGAACGCCATGCCCGCAGTCGCCACGTCTCCGGTTCCCGCCGCCTTCCGCTGGACAAACGCGCCCCTCTTGTCGGACGGCACGACAATCTCCAGAACCGTGTTGGTGCCGGGGGAGAAACCCGCCGGCGTGGTGCCCGAGGCGGCCAGCGTGGCGTGCCGCCAGCGCGTGCCGCCGTCGAGGGAGTACTTCGCGAATACCCAGACGGCGTCGAAGTTCTCCGCGTCGCGCCAGGAGTTTTCCCATGAAAGGTCGAAGGTCACGGCCGCCTGGCCGCCGCCCGAGGGGCTCAGGGCCACGTTCTCCACGCTGACATTGTTGGCCCCCGCGGTGGCGGACAGCAACAAGATCGCGGCCAACGCCCGCATTCGCTTCTTTGGCTCACGCATGGTTCAACTCCTTCGTTACTACCCAAGCGCCAACCCTAAATGGGCAACGGCCTGAAACAGTTGACCTTATCAGAGGGAGGTTACTTAAATTTGCATTCACTAGCATCCCATAGGCTCCCCGCGGACGGCAGACTCGGGGGCGATTCTCCTGTATTCACGGGAGAATTTCAGCGTCGGAGCGGATTTCGGCCAGATGCGTATGTTGAAATCTAGCGGGGCGTTGTGCAAAACGGCCTTTATTCTGATGCTGAATCACCCATGCTGTCCCACAGGCCGACTCGAAAAGGCCTCGAAACCGGGCAAACAGGGCTGTTTCTCGTAAAGTACAGGCCGGTGCGGGCCACCGGCTGTCCCATAGCAGCGCAGCAGTCCGACCAGGTCGGCCTTGACCCACAAGGCCGCGCGGACGATGCCCGCGCACCGCGAGAAGCTGTGTCCCCAGCGCGAGACATGGCGCAGGAAGCGCAGGATCAGGTGCATCAGCAGGCCGGTGCGGTTGGCGTTGGAGAACGTGTTGCGTGCCGGCGGGGTCGCTCCCCGTACCCGCAGGAACTCGGGCTCGTGCACCATCAGCGCGTCGCAGATGTCACTCAGGCTCAGGGCGTGCGCGGCATGCCCGTAGAGCAGCGAGAACACGTGGCTTGC
>CAYRPP010000099.1:0-6722 GCA_964426115.1 uncultured Lentisphaerales bacterium
CGACCTTCGCGAGGTCGCGTTCGGGCTTGACGCAGAAGGAGACCGTCTCGATCTCCCCTCGCGCCGCCGCCAGGGAGAGCACGTTGGTGACGACGCCGCCCGCGGGCTCCGCATCGGGAAGGTACGGCTGGTCGGAGTAGGGATCGACCCACCAGACCGATAACGCCGCGCCCAGAAGCAATGCAAGGGGATTCATGTCAGAACTCGATGTCGTCAAACCGGATGTCGACCCCGCCGTTTAGGAAAGCAGTTGTCCGCTGAGCCGTTATTCGTCCAGTTGCAGCTCTTTGACGTTTTCATTATCGTCCATCGAGGCGTTCGGCTTGAGGTCGTCTTTCAGTTTTTCCAGGACGCGTTTGAGCCGGTTGACGCAGCCCTGGCGGAGATCGTCCTCCTCGACTTTGCTGTACATTTTCTCCTCTTGGAGATAGCAGTCCCGGGCCGTCTTCCAGTCTTCGCGCATCTCCGCGACATAGCCCTCCGCTTTCAGGATCTCGCGGTTGTTGATCTTGTGCTCCACGTGGGCCAGGCGGTAGGATTCTGCCGCCAGATCCCAGTTCTTGAGCGACGTATACGCCTGCGCGCGCTTCAGGAGGAGCGCGCCGCGCTGGGGGCCGTCGAACTTGATGTCCGCGAGCCGGGCGTCGATGAAGGTGATGCCGGGCTCGTCCAGGCCGCCGGCGACATACGCGTTGGCCATCCGAATGATCGCCTCGTAGAGCTCCTTGGGCGGCGTTTGCAGGTTCCTCGCCTCCGTGAGCGCCGCCGCTGCGGCGTCCAGTTGCTCCAGGGAGTACTCCTCCTCGAAGACGCGGTCCGTCAGCAACGCCTGGACCTTGCGTAACATGAACTGGCCGCGCTGCCCTTTGTTAAAGTCCTTTCTCGCCAGAAGCTCGTCCAAAATCCTGACCGCCTCGTCGCGCCGCAGCACATCGCAAAGAAGTTGCACCTCCTCCAGCGCCGCCTCGATGACCTGGTCGGCCGAAGCTGACGGATCCTTGCGGAGACCCTCCCAGACCGGGATTGCTAGGTCATAGCGGTTGTTCTTCACGCATTCGCGCGCGAACCGCATACGGCCCTGGACGTCAGATGGAACGTCCTTGCCGAACGTGCATGGGGGCAGTTCCGGCACCGGTTTCAGCGGCTTCTCCGGCGGCTCCTCGCCGACGAGCTTCACCAGCGCCGTGATGCGGCGCGCGACCTCGCGGCGGAAGGCGTGGAGGTCGATCACCGCCTCAGGATCCTGTGAATCCATCCAGACGTAATGGTCGCGCCCGGCCGCGCGGACGGAGGCGTCCGCCGACTTCATCGCGGCCTGGGCGCGCAGCCGCAGGAGCGAGAGGTAGCGGATGTCGTCGAGCCCCTCGCGGACGCCTTCCCAGGCGAGGGTCGCGATGATGCCGTCGTATGTCGGGTACACGATCTGCATCTGCGTGTAGGAGCCGCGCCACTTGAAGTCGTTCCAGTGGTTCCAGCGGTTGTAGAACAGGACGTACTCGTGGAGACCGTCGAAGTCGGCGTAGTAGTACCGGAGACCCTTGGTGCGCCGCCAGATGTCTGGGCACGACGGTCCCGTGAACGTGCCGGCGTAGGTGACGGCCAGCGCCGAGCCCTTGTGCCAGTTCCAGGCGACAGTGTGGCGCGCCGCCGCCGGGACGTCGTTCATGCCGATGCTCCAGGAGATGTCCTCGGGCACACCGTAGTCCGACCATGCCTTGAAGCCGCGTTTGTGGAGCTCGGCAAAGAACCCGTAGCCGCGGCGGTGCTGGTATGTGCCGCACTCGTCCGGACCGCAGAAGTAGCACTCGCGGTGGCCGAGGTACTTGTCCAGCACGCTGGCCTGCACATCGAGCATGTTGCGGTACTTGCTGAGTACGCGCGCATAGAGCTCGGGATCCTTCTCGGGAGGGATGAATGGCGCCTCGATCGGGGCCGCCCAACCGAAGTCCATCGAGGTGCCGTTGATCAGCAGGTCGCAGCGCATCCCCGCCTGGCGCATCAGGATCAGTCCGCGCACGGCGAGGTCGTCGGTGGTGTTCGTCGCGAAGACGCCCGGCCCGTTGGGCTGGTGGGCGTTGTGCTCCGCCAGCGACCGGTAGATGTTGCGGCACTTCGCCTCGGAGACGGCGAGATCCTTAGAATGTGACAGCTCACCGGCCAGCGTGGGCGTCCCCATCCAGGAGGAGATGAACGGGCGCGAGGTGTCGTAGTGCGTGCGTGCCGTCGGAAGCGCGAACGGATACACCTCGACCTCGACCGGCAGCGCGCCGAGCGGCTTGCCGGCCTCCTTGACATCGAGCGTGCCCCTGTAGAGGCCCGGTTGCGCGTCGGCGGGAATCCTCCAGGTGAACCAGTACTGCTGGAAACGGCCCTTCTTCAGGTCGAACGGCACGAACTTCTTCGCGTCCATCACCGGAAAGAGCTCGTGCCTGAAGTGGTCGCCGCCGTTGCCGTGCTTCCGCATGTCCACATAGACGGGACCCTCGGGGTAGCTGAAGCGCAGGAGGATTGTCCGCTTGGCAAGATCTTCCGACTCGACCACCCGGATGAGGTCGTCGTCGTGCAGGACGAGGTCGTTGATCAACGTTGGCCGGCCGGTATTGCCGCTCCAGCTTGTCTTCCAGCGGCCGTCGGCGCGGTACCATACCTTGACGAGCGCGAAGTCCGCCGCCGACGCGGGTATCTTCGCGCCGCCGGGGCCGGTCAGCTCGGACGGGATGAAGTCGACCTTCGCGAGGTCGCGTTCGGGCTTGACGCAGAAGGAGACCGTCTCGATCTCGCCCTTCGCCGCCGCGAGGGAGAGCACGTTGGTGACGACGCCACCCGCGGGCTCCGCATCGGGAAGGTACGGCTGGTCGGAGTAGGGATCAACCCACCAGACCGACAACGCCGCGCCCAATATCAGTGATAGGGTATTCATGTCAGAACTCGACGTCGTCAAGCTGGATGTCGACCCCGCCGTTATCGAGATCCAGTCCAAGCGGCCGGCGTATCTCTTCGGGCTTTTTGGCCGGCTCCGGCGGCACCTGTCCGGCAAAGCGGTCCGCAAGGTAGTCGCGCCGCAGGATGCCGACTTCGTGCGACAGGTATAACATGCGCCCGAGCATCTGCCAGATCTTCATCTTCACCACTTCCGGCTGCATGTTGAGCTTGGGCTCGTGCTCCTTGTCGGTCCAGACGATCTGCCAGGAGTTCTCGTTGGCGTCCAGGAGCGGCTGGACGAGCCGCTCGAGGAACATCTTGTCCGATTCGAGGTCGTAGCGGTTGAAGCATGGCTTCGCCGTCTTCGCAAACGGATAGTACCGCTCGCGGAAGGCTGTCATCCACACCTCGTAGGTGCGGTTAAGTTCGGTTTTGTAGATGCTGGAAAGAAGACCGGTGTTGATTTTCGAGGCGTACTTTTTGAATTCGGCGGCGCTGCCCTTGGGCCATACAATACGGAAGGCGGCGGGCTTGCCGGTGTCGGGCGAACGGTCGAGACCGACGCACCACACATCGCGAATTCCCTCTCCCTGCATCGGCCAGTGCCCGTAGAGCGACAGCCAGCTTACATTCACCGCGGCGCGCCAGCCGCCGCCCTTGTTGGGTTCTATGGCAAGCGAAGGGCGCATGTCGGGATAGTCGGGGCCGTACGACCGGAGGCGCGGCCACGGCCGGATGCGAATGTTCGGCACGCCGTAGGCGATCGAATACGGCTTGAAGCGCTCGTCGGTGCCGAAGAGCCAGCCGGCGCGTCCGACCGCCGGGGCGCGCGGACCGGTCCACGCCTTCTCCAGGTCGCAGTGGAAGCGGTACGGCAGCCATTCGCCAGGTTGCTTGCCTGGCAGGTAGATCCGGAAGTCGAGCGTGCCGCCGGGAACCGACCATTTCGCGAGCTCCGGCCCGTTGGTGGTCGAGTAGACCAGCGAGAAGCCGCCGTAGTCCGCCCGGAACTCCACCCCGTCGCCGAGACTGATGCTTCTGCCGTCGGGCCCGTTGAACGCCACATCACGCAACTGTACATCCAAGTCTGCGAACGGCGCGACCCCGAAGGACTCGGGGATCGGCTTTTCCGGGCACTTCACCGGCAGATCCGCCTCGGGAAGGCTCAGCACCTGTTCCAGGCGTTTCGCCCACGCCACGCATTCCAGACGCATGCACTCGAGGTTCTCCCATCCCGCCGGCATGTAGCCGAACCAGTAGGTGACGCGGTCCGCGTCAATGCGGACGATCCCGTCGTCGCTCGCCGCGGCCTTGTCGCGGAGCTCGCGGAGATAAAGCAGGATTCGCCAGTCCTCGCGCGCCTCATCCAGCGCCGCGCGGAAATTGGCCGGCAGTTCCGCGGCGTTCGGGAGCCAGAGTCCTTCCGCCCCATCCTGGAAGGCCTCGAAGCCCGCCTCGCGCCGGAAATGCTCCGCCGAGCCCTCGGCTCTGTACCGCACCGTCTTGAGGACCTTGACGCCCAGACCCTTCCAACTGTGCAGCAGGTTGAGCCGCGGCAGCCTGCCAAACGCGACCGCGCCCGCGAACCTGGCGTAGTTCGTGAAGGCCAACGCATCGTCAACCGGATCGTCCGCTTCCACCAGCGGCGCCTTGCCGGACGCCGCGAGCGACTCCAGTTCCGCCGCAGCCGGATCCTTGACGAGAACGAAACCCCCGGACGCCTCCGGCGTCAGAATATCGACCGAGGACGCCAAGGCGCCAAAGGACATGGCCGCCAGGGCCGCCAGCAAAACAGTCTTCATGGTTTGGATACCAACCTCGCGATGATGTAATCAAGATGCGGCTGCTCGTAGCGGTTCGTGCACTTGGTGCGGGCGAGCTTGACGCAGTCGAGCGCGGCGGCGTCATCGCCGGCGGCGTGGAAGGCCTGCGCCATCTTGTGCAGCGTCTGCCAGTCGCACTTCTCCTTCGGATACTGCGCGTACCACCTAGCGGCCTCGGCCCAGTTCCTCTCGGCAAAGGCCACGTGTCCGTAGTTCATGATTCCCGTCTCGGAGGGTTTCTGGCCTTTCTGGAAAGAAGTATCGGCATCGATCCAGTTTCTGGCCTTCTGCCACTCCCCGAGTTTCATGAGAATCGAGATCATCTCGGCACGGGCGCGTCCGTCGCCGTTCTTGGCGAGCGAGTGCTTGAGCTCCCACATGCCCAGCGCCTGCCTGAGTGTCGCCGGATCCGGCGTCGAGTAGAAGCGGTAGGCCCGCTCCGAGTAGTACTGCGCGAGCCGTTCCGCCCAGACGCCCTTGGTTATATCCTCGGCCTTTTCCATCGCATCCTTGAGAAGCTTCTCGGCCTCGTCGTATCGTCCGAGTTGCTGGAGGCATGTATGCTTCCAGAAGGTCACGATCCCCTTGTCGGCCATGAGCGAATCCTGTTCCGCCCGCTCGATGTAGCTAAGACGGGTTTCCCGGGAGAACTCCGGGGCCTCATTGTTCGCCCAGTTCCCCTGTTCGAGCTTGCGTACCGTGCTGCTGTAGAACGCGGCATGATCCGCCTGGTTGGTGGAGGCCATGGCCGCCTGGTCCGCGAGCCGGATGCACTCGGCCCGGCGCAGAGGGTAGTCGTTGCCGACACTATCGTAGAGGAATGAAACGTAATCGGCCGCGCCAAGACCGGGTTTTAGGATGAAGTCCTCTAGCGCTTTCTCCTTCGCAGCGAGCTCCTTGTCCTCGCAGGTCAGCATCTCGAGACGGCGCCGGTCATATCCCGCCACCGCGCGCTGAAGCGGCTTTTCGGCATGCTTCTCCTTCTCGGCAAGTTCCGCGAGAAGCTTGTCGCGTTCGCGGAGATTGATTTTCTGGGGAAGCGCGGCGTCGGCCATTCCCGCGGCCAGCGCCGCGACGGCGAAAAAAAAGAAGGATTTGACATTCATCGTCGCGTCTCCCTATTTGAAACGCTTGTCCGTGAGGTGCGCCGCATAGGCTTCCTCGACATCGTAGCGGAAATTGAAGAGCATGTCCGAGGCCCTTGTGTAGAAGGCGAGCTGCTCGTCCGGCTTCATAGATCTGAACGCGGCGATTCCCGCGCCGAGTGCCAGTCGCGCGTTGACGAGTGTTTCAAGGATGGGCTTGAATTCGGGATCCTCGCCGTAGTTGACGTACGAGCGCGGGAACGCCGCGACGTGGTCCATTATGTACTTCTCCGTGCGCGGGGCCGGTGAATTCCAGCCGCCGGAGTAGTTGTACGGACGCGATGACTTTTCGTTCTGGAACCGCATCCAGGCCTTTTCGAGAAGACGGACCATCATCTCCGCCTTCTGTTCATCGGTGAAGTCGGGAAACCTCACATAGCCGGCGCGCGACTGCTGGTGGACCACGCCGCCAAAGGTTACGCTGCCGCCCGACCAGCGCACAACCTGAAAACGCCAGAAGTTGTCGGCCTTGTCCGTGAACGGCAGCTTGTCGAAGAGCGGTTCCCACGGGAACGTGAACCGCAGAAGATAGCCGTTCGGAAGCCGGCGGCAATCCGTGCGTATTTCGCCCAGCATGTTGCGCCAGGTGCGGTCCTGCACGCTCCATGGATAGTGGGCGAACTCGCCCTCGCCCCAGTAGAAGTGGTAGTGCGCATCGGCCAGGTGCGTATCGGTGTCGCCGGGAAGGAAAAAGAACTCCATGGATGGCACCGGGAGCGCATTCGTCCTGGCGAGCGCCCCGGTGATTTCGGGAGCGACGCAGAGGAGGAGAAAAGTCCATCCGTCGGCGTTGCAGGTGACGTTGAGCGCCGTCGGATGCTGGCCGCCGAAC